>CAIMDH010000049.1 GCA_903839715.1 uncultured bacterium | reverse complement strand
GGCGTTGTTGGGAAGGAACATGCTCGAACGTGACTACAAACGAAGCCACTACCTGAGCACATTTAATATAGCATACTATACAAAAAAGTCAAGTTCAAGGGGGCACAAAAAATTAAAAAGCGGGGTGGTGTAAGACACTACGTCCGCTTTTCTGTGAAATAACACTGAAGTTAGTTCGTCCTGATCAGTTTTAATACTATTAGGTAAACTACCCACCCTAGGAAAATGGCTAGGTAGATACCAAGGATTCCTGATAATAGATGGATTGTAATGAAGAAACAGAGGACGGCTAACGAGTTTTTGGTCCACTCAGCTGCTAGTATTTCTAAGTTGCGTTGCATCTCGATGACAGCAAATACTCCAGAAAAGGGAAAGGTGACCACGATGCCCATCAGGACATCCTTCGCGGACAGCAGTGCTAGTGCGATTGAAAATATCAGTACTCCTTTTATAGTCATGTTCGGACCTCTTTCTTTTTCTATGTTGCCTGTTTTGACGAATTTATATTTCGACATGAAAGCAACCCAAAAAAGAAAATAGACAGCGGCTGACAGGTAGAATGATCCGTGGGGAATTAGTTTTATAGTCCAATACCCAATGATCACGTAAGTGAGAGTGGAGAGTATATCGGACGAAAGAATCCCAACACCGCGTTTATGGAGAGTATTTACCAACCAGAGAAATCCTGTCAACAGGAAAAGTCCAGCAATATGACTCTCATCAACCTCCTTCTGCGAGGCTATAAGAGCCAGCGTGATGGGGATTGGTAGGCTATAGACAATAGCTTTTGCCATCGGATTTTTCAAAATCGAAATAACCACGATAATAACAGCAATCACTAAAGCCATTATCACATTGAAGAGAGAAAAATATTCCATGCAGTTTCCTTTTTCAGTGAATTCACCAATATCAAAGAACAAATTTCACAATAACACTTTTTCATAAAATGTCAAAAGTTTACCTGAAGTGTGTTGGGTTTGACTTTAAGGGGTTAGCGCTCACTCTAGTTACTCCATGTGGAGGTTTTTGCTGAGCGTAGCGATTTTGTTGGCGATAGCGGGGTGATTTTTCAGCTCTTGATCTTCAGCAATAAGCCGCTGCGCTTCAGTGCGTGCTGCTTCTACCATCTTGATATTCTTAATGGCTTCCATTCCGAGGTCGGTGAGTCCCCATTGTTTCATGCCGTAGAGTTCGCCACTACCACGGAGGGTAAGGTCGTACTCAGCGAGTTCAAAACCGTTTTTAGCTTCGGTGAGTGCTTTGAGGCGTTCCATTGTTTTGCCGGTGGAACCACTGGTGTCTTTGGAGGTGACTGCAAAGCAATAGGCTTGGTGCGTGCCGCGGACAACACGACCACGTAGCTGGTGGAGCTGTGCTAAACCAAACCGCTCTGCGCCTTCAATGATGATATTGGTGGCGTTTGGTACATTGACGCCTACCTCTACTACCGAGGTAGCGACCAAAATATCAATTTGGTGCGAAAGAAACTTTTCCATGACGGTATCTTTTTCTTTGGGAGTCATCTTGCTATGCAAAATATCAATACGAGCATTTTTGAAGACGAGTTTTTTGAGACGCAATGCTTCTTGTTTGACTGACTTGAGCTGGAGAGCATTTTCTTTGGTCGGATCCGGTTCATCAATACGTGGACAGATGACGTATGCTTGGCGACCGGCATCTAGCTCAGTTTGTACATGTGCGTACACTTCTTCCATCTGACTCGGTGCAAATACTTTGGTGATGATTGGTTTGCGACCCTTTGGCATTTCATCAAGTAGCGAAATATCAAGGTCGCCATACACAGTGAGTGCAAGTGTGCGCGGAATAGGAGTCGCGGTCATTGAAAGTAGGTGTGGCATCCGGGTATCCTTTTTGGCGAGAGCACGGCGTTGGTTGGTACCAAAGCGGTGCTGTTCGTCAATAATGACGTGGGCGAGGTGCTTAAATTCCACTGACTTATAAATGAGTGCGTGGGTACCGATAAGAATCGGTATTTCGCCATTTTTTACCCACTTCAGCAGTTGGGCTTTTGAAATAGGTGTTGGTTTATCGGGGTTACTTTTAGAGGGAAATTTAAAACAGCCACTACCGGTAACTAGTCCGATCTGAATCGGTAAGTGTTTAAAGTATTGAATAAAACTCTCAAAATGTTGCTTGGCCAGAATTTCGGTTGGGGCCATGTATGCCACTTGGAGGTTGCCGTACTGGAGTTTGGCAGCAAGTCCTTCGGGTGGTCTTGAGGTGGCTACAGCGTAGGCGGTGGTTGCTGCAACGGCAGTTTTGCCACTACCAACGTCACCTTCCAGTAGACGAGACATGGGGTGTTTGCCGGCGAGATCGTGCAAGATGTCACGAATCGATTTTTCTTGGGCTTTTGTTAGCGGGAAAGGGAAGCGCTTTGTGAACGCATCGATATGTTCTGGCTCAGTCTTGATGAGATAACTAGATGACACTGTGACAGCGGCGCGCTCTTTGGCTTTTGCTGTCTGAATATAAAATACTTCTTCAAAGGCAAACCGCTTACGAGCGCTCTGCGCATGGTCAGCTTTTTTGGGTGTGTGGATCCACTGTAAGGCGGTCTTTAGTACGGGGAGGTTGTAGCGGTGCAGAATTGCTTCCGGGATTGGGTCTGCCATCACATCGAGAATACCAGCAGCAAAACATTTTTGGACTGTATGAAAAAACCACTTGGAAGTGACACCTTTTGTTTCGCGGTAGACTGGGTAGATGGTGTCGTCGAGATTGGCGGTGTTGTTGAAGATGGAGTCGTGGCGGTCAATCGGGAGACTATCAAGCTTTTCAACTTCGGGGTTGGTAAGGTAAAGCTTGCCTTCGGTGCCGGCTACCTTTCCTACTAGTTTTACATACATGCCATCAGTGAGCATCTTGGCGATATACGGTTGGTTGAACCACATGATTTTCATACGAGCAGTGCCGTCCTCAACCCATCCTTCAGAAATCGGGACTTTGCTCTTCCAAGACTTCCGAGTGTTGAGTCCGCCGAGTTGCCCAAAGACGATGGCGTCTTGTCCTTTAATCAATGAGCCGACGGCTTGGATGTCAGAAACATCCTCGTAGCGTTGCGGTAAGTGAAGCAGGAGTTCGGCGACGGTGAAGATACTAAGTCGCTTAAGGGCTTTTTTATGAGGCTCATCTAGGCGAAAGTGAGAGGTAAGCAGGTCAGTAGGGAGCATTTTGTAATAGTAGCATACTTTTGGGGTAAATATTGACTTTTTCATAAAAGTATGACATTATATAGAAAAGAAGTTTGGTTCATTAACTAACCAGAAGGAGCAAGAGATGATTTGTTGCGCATATGCTGAAGGCACGTTTTTTTTCTTGGATTTGGCTATCGAAGCCGAACCACAGCCCGAGCCGGAATTTGTCGGCTTTTCTAGCTTGCAGTGTCACTCCAGGCTGGAAAAGTTTTTTCCGGCAGATTACCGAAACAGACGGTACTCACAAACACATTATCGGCAGCGTTGCGGGGAGTATAATCACCGCAGCAAGTCTTTTTTTAAGACTCGGCGCCGTCGGGGACAGGTGCTTTTTTAAAGCACTGGAAACACAACAACCGGTAGAAAAAGACTTTGTCTTTTTCTACCGGTTTTTTC
>CAIMDH010000048.1 GCA_903839715.1 uncultured bacterium | reverse complement strand
CAATACGACGATTATTGAGGTCGGTATCACTGCCGTCATTAAAATATTCGTTGTCGTTACCAATATCAAAAACTCGATACTGCTTGATGCGGTACGGTTGGTGCACATGGAAATAAGGACAGACGCTAAGCATATTATGGTGTGAGATATTGTAACAAATTCTTATAGAGTCGATAGGTTTTTGCCGCGGCTTCACGCCACGACATTTTTTGTAGTTCGCGCTTCCCTTCACTCACGATCTGATGTCGCATGACAGGATAGCGCAGTGCCGCCAGTATCTTATTTGCCATATCTTCAGTGTCCCAAAAATCGACTTTAAGCGCGTGTGTAAGCACCTCACCGACACCAGACTGTTTACTGATTAATGATGCGGTACCGTGTTGCAAAGCCTCAAGTGGCACTAGACCGAATGGTTCTGATACTGAAGGCATAACTACCAAGTCAGCGCTCTGGTACATACGGTCACGCTCTTCTTCCCAGAGTGCGCCAGCAAAAATAACATGTTGAGAGAGACCAAGCTCCCCTACCTGATTGATTATTTGAGTAGTCATATCACCCCAACCCGATATAACAAATACGACACTCGGATCCATATCGACCACTCGTCTGGCTGCTTTAATAAAATAGTCGACACCTTTTTGAATTGTTATTCGACCGTGATATAAAATAATTTTTTTATTTTGCGCTTTTAATCCGGCCAGAGTTGGTTCATGTCGTACTGGCTCTGTTGTATCACAACCATTATGTACTACTTCGATTTTTTGTGGATCGACGTGATGCTTTTCAACGATAATATTCTTAGTGAGTGCGCTCACTGTCACAATCTTATCAGCTGCATCAAATGCCTCTCGTTCAATTTTGTAGATGGTAGGATCAACATTATTACCTGCAGCCTGGTCAAATGATGTGGCATGCACGTGGAGGATTAGAGGCTTTCCACTTACAATTTTAGCAGCCACTCCGGCCAAATATGATGTCCAGTCGTGAGCGTGGATGATATCAAAAGTCTCCTCCTGCGCAATTAGTGAAGCCTGGTGAGCAAATCGATGCGCCTCCTCAATAATAGTGCGTGACTTAATCACCGGTCGGCCTTGTCTGTCATATGACTCAATATAGTGTACTTCACTGGTTCCTGACTGGTAAGGCTTGAGGTATGACTCTACCTGACGCACCTTCACTCGACGCGCGGTATCTGCAAACACAAAGCGTGGTTCACCAATTACTTCTTGGCTTTTGGGGAGCACGAAGATAACTTCAACGCCGGAATGCATTAATTCGCGAGTTAATCCAAAACACGCAACACCCAAACCACCGTTCCGAGACGGTGGAAAGTCCCAGCCAAAAGTGAGTACTCTCATGAAAAAGAAATAAACTACAACTTTACCCACTGGTAAAATAGCAGCTTTCCTAAATAGTACCACACCAACTTCGTCATTCCTTTTAAACAACAGTTATAACTGTTAACTACAACAAATAATTCATTTTGAACTGGCATCATTTGTCTTTTGACACTAGTATTTCGACCAATAAACCTAAATTTTGACCTTAAAGATATCTATATGTCTATAACATTGACGTATATTGGTTTTTTTGCTAGAATCGGAGCCACTATGTCACAAGATTTACTCATCAAATTGGTTTCAGTAGGCGACAAGAATGGCGTCGGCAAAGGACACACGTACTACACTCGCTTTAATAATAAGGTAAAGAAGGATCCAAGTAAGAAATACGAGACCAAAAAGTTCAATCCAGTCTCAAAGACACACACTGTCTACAAGCAAAAGAAGTAACAAAAAACCTCCCAATGGGAGGTTTTTTGTTACTTGTGAGGTGTATCTAAATTATTTTAAAACGGTATCGGCGGCTGCGTCATACTTACCTTGGGTGGCTAGACTGTTCATCTTAGCCACATAGAGTAAGGTTTTTTGGGCTTCAGGTACGTTTTCGGGCTTACCTTGCCATGCCAAAAGTACAGGCTCTTCAATCGCCCGTGAGAAAGAGAAAGTTATTGGCCATGGCTGTTGCCCAAGCTTAGCTATTTCATTGAGGTTTTGAGTTGAGCGCTTTGGTGTTTGTCCACCAGAAAGGAAGACAATTCCTCCTACTTCATGTGGTACTGAAAGACGGAAGGTTCGGAGCGTCGCATTAGCTATCTGTTCAGAAGTAGACTGCTCACTACACATATCACCCGCCAACACCATCGATGATTTAAGAATAAGTCCCTCCAAGTCCACTCTGTAAGTCATTAAAGTCTGAAAAAGAATCTGCAGAGTGCGAGTAGTAACCAATTCTGCTTTGGCTAGATTATGATCACCAGCATAAATGACTTCAGGCTCTACTATCGGTACAATACCTGCCGCTTGTGCGATTTGTGCGTAGCGCGCCAATATCACACAATTCATAGTAATAGCAGCATCAGTCGGTAATTCATCTTCATCAATAGTGATTACTGCGCGCCACTTAGCAAAACGTGCTCCGAGATCGTAGTATTCAGCTAAACGTCCAGCCAGATTGTCGAGACCTTGACTCACTACCTCACCCTTAAAACCATAGAGATCAACCGTTCCAAGATCAACCTTGATTCCAGGAACAATTCCTTTAGCTGTCAACACATCAGGGAACGGGACTCCGTCGTCAGTAAAATTCTTAATTGAAGAATCGTACATAATCACCCCTGATATATACTCTTCGATACCTTGTGCTGCAAACAACATCTCACGAAAATCTTGGCGATTTTCTGGTTCGTTTGGTAAATGCACCATTGCCAAGCGTTTGCCGGCAGTAGCGTCACTTTCGTCTGCTGCTAAAATACCTTTTCCTGGGGCCATTAGTGCGGCTACTGTCTCATAAAGTTTGGTGTTCTTTTTCATACTCCACTAAGTGTAACAGACTTATGTGTACAAATAAGGTAGCAGGTGTGAGCAACAAAAAGACCCTCTAAGTAGAGGGTCTTTAAACTGCTGTCATTTACCTGAGATTCTTACGCAACCTGTTTATATTACGTTTGTTATTTAATGTCAGCAGATCCAATTTTTCCTTCAATTCTATTTTCTGCCCCTCGATACCCTCTGAGACCAACTTTATGTCGATATCAGAATTATCTTTTAGTCGCACGAGAATATATGTCACATTCTTTGGGGTGCGAATTTTTTCAATCACACTACTGAATAGGCGGATTATTTGTGACAGCGCTTCAGCAGCCTGAAGGCTGCATAAGGCATACCTCCTAGCTTCTGCCAGGTTGTGCTTATACACAACCTTAAACCCTGCTAACTTATTTTTTTCGATATCTGAAAAAAGCGGTTCACTCACAGTATTCTCCTTAATGTTATTGTACAAAAACCAACTAATATTGTACAATTATAAATATGAATAGTCAAGAAGTAGCATGGTTACTTGAGGAAAAATATCATGGCAAAAAAAGTGCTGCTTTTTTTGCCGACGTCACTCAACTAGAAGCTGGAATACCTTTAGCCTACCTCATTGGTTCAATCCCCTTTTTTAATACCACCATTTACCTCGATTCTCACCCACTCATCCCTCGTCCTGAGACCGAGTTTTGGGTTGAACGGGCTATTGCAGCTATTAACGCCCACCCTCCCCAAAATCACCCGCTTCACATTCTCGATCTTTGTGCTGGCAGTGGCTGTATTGGCGTAGCAATCGCTAAAACCTGCCCAACAACACTAGTAGACTTTAGTGAATTAGACAGCGCCCACCTCCCCACCATTGCCAAAAATTGTCGACACAATAGGATTACTGCCGAGCGCGTCCATATTTATGCCGCCAATCTCTTTAGTCCGCTGCATAACAGCCAATTACCTCAGTATGATTTTATTTTAAGTAATCCACCCTATATCGACAAAATTCTGGCCCGTACTGAAGCATCAGTCGTCAACAACGAACCTGCACTCGCCCTGTATGGCGGTATCGCCGGCATGGAAGTACTGGCGCGGATAATCGCAGACGCCCCACTGCACTTACACGCTCACGGCCAGCTTTGGCTTGAACACGAACCAGAACAAGTAGCAGCCATACACACACTCGGAGCAGCTCTTTTTTTAGTTACTACCCACAATGACCAGTACAACGTCCCTCGCTTTTCAAAACTAGTGCTACAATAATCGACATGGAGCCATTATTGCAAAACACAGTTACTATACCAGTACAGACACTGGTAACATTCGGATTTTATGGTGCTGTAGCTGTATATTTAATTTTTACTACAGTACTGTATTTCCACTGGAGTCAGTACAGCACTGACGGAGGAGTAAGCAGAATTACCACCCTAGCCTATCTTTTTACAACCCTGCCGCTTATTACTATTCTTGGCGTTGCTACTTTATTTATATAACAGTATGTTGTTTGAAAAAATCGAACTAGAGGCTGGCGAAGTAATTCTCAAGGTGGTACGAAAACACTGGTTTGTAATTACAGCGGAGATTTTAGGTGTGCTCTTTTTTGCTTTATTTCCACTCTTTGGAGGTTTTGTACTCCTCCTCATCCCTAATCTCTTACCCCTTGAGACACTCCATCTTGATACACACTTACCAATCATTCTTTTTGGTATCTCTTTTTGGTTACTCTTTACACTACTATCAGCCTTTATGATTTGGACACATTACTTTTTGGACTTATGGGCGATAACGGACCGGCGCATTATCGTAATTGATCAAATTCACTTTTTTAATCGTAAAGTGAGTAGTTTCCGCTTAGAAAGACTCCAGGATATCAAAGCGCAAGTAGTCGGTATCATCCCTACCCTCCTCGGCTTTGGAACTGTCCACGTCCATACTGCAGGCAATGGCGAAGACAACTTTGCTTCAACTGGCCTCCCAGAACCTCGAGAGCTCCAAGCTCTCATCCAAAAGGCTACCGATGAACGCCTGAAGAGTCTGCACGGCGCAGCCGCCCAAGCAATTATCGACTAACTTGCGTATACTAAAAACCTCTACTACAATCAAACTATGAAAGGAAATCTCTCAACCGAACCCTATAAAGGTGTCCGTGACTTCTACCCAGAAGATGCTGCAATTCAACAATTCATTTTTAAAAGCTGGGCCAAGACAGCCGAATCTTTTGGTTTTGAACGCTACGACGCCTCGATACTAGAACCAGCAGAACTCTATAAAAGTAAGGGTGCAGTAAATGAAGAGATGGTCAATGGTCAGACATACACCTTTATTGACCGAGGCGAACGCGAGGTAACACTACGACCAGAAATGACCCCGACTGTCGCACGCATGGTAGCTAGCAAGCGTCGCGATCTCAAGTTTCCACTTCGTTGGTACTCTATCCCCAATCTCTTCCGTTATGAACGACCACAACGCGGTCGTCTACGTGAGCACTGGCAACTCAACTGCGATATTTTTGGCGCTGATGATTTTACTGCCGATATCGAACTAATTGCTCTAGCCTACCAAGTCTTGGTTGATTTCGGAGCCAGTGCCGACATGTTTGAGATTCTCGTCAATAACCGCTCAGAGATGGATACTTTGTACAGAGAAATCGGCATCACAGATAATGAAAAAATTACTGCTATTACGCGACTCAATGACCGAAAGAAAAAGATTACTACCGATGAATATCAAAAAGCTCTCGAAGAAATCTTAGGCGATGTACTCCTTGCTGCCAAAGTAATTGTACTTGTCGAAGACCATTCTGGTAGCAATCAAGTGATTGATGGCCTCCGTCAACTTGGTATCAACAATGCCAAGTTGGATCGCACCATCGCCCGAGGTTTTGACTACTACACAGGTACCATTTTTGAAATTGTCGACACCGATCCAAAAAATAACCGTTCAATGCTCGGGGGTGGCCGTTTTGACAACCTCACTACAATGTTTAGTGATGACGCCATTTCCGCTGTCGGTTTTGGATTAGGAGATGTCACCATGCGAGATTTTTTACTCTCACACAAACTACTCCCCGACTCAATCATGACCACAGCCGCAAAAATTACCATTATCCCAACCGACTGTGAACTAAATCTGCCAGCACAGCAGATAGCTCAAACACTACGCGTCCGCGGTCTTAGTGTAGCCACCGACATTGGCACAAAAAAAATTGGCAAGAAAATCGCCGATGCTGCTGAGCGTGGAGTAATATACACAATTGTAGTAGGCACCAACGAACTCAACTCAGGTGAATTTACCGCCAAAAACCTTACTCTTGGCACCGAAGAAAAAGGTACCATAGAGCAACTACTCACCTTCCTCATTGCTAACTGCTAATAATGCGCTACATAATTTTCGACCTGGAGACCCAAAATACATTTCAAGATGTCGGTAGTAATGACTCTACCGATCTAGATATTTCGGTAGGCACCTTTTATGACAGTGAAACAGAAATATATACGACCGTGACGGTGGATGAGCTGCAGAAGGTCTGGCCACTACTTGAAAAAGCCGATGCGTTAGTTGGCTATAATAGCAACCATTTTGACATTCCCCTCCTCAATAAATATTATCCCGGGGACCTTACTCAGATTAAGAGCATCGACTTATTGGAAGAGATTCGCAAATCACTAGGGCGAAGACTACGTCTTGACAGTGTGGCAGAAGCAACAGTCGGCGCTAAAAAATCTGGGCATGGTCTACAAGCTGTTCGCTGGTGGCATGAAGGAAAAATCGCTGAGATTAAAAAATACTGCGAACAAGACGTAAAGATTACAAAAAAAGTCTTTGACTACGCACTTGCAAATGGTCACGTAAAATTTAAAGACGGGTCACGAAAACGCGAAATTTCTCTAGATACTACACACTGGTTAATAAAAGAAGAAGCGGCGATGACACATTCACTACTCTTTTAACGCTATACGTACAACGTTACGTAAGCCACTAATAGCGCCAAGACAATTTTATACCAAATAAACGGCCATAGGGTGTATTTTCTTATAAAATTTAGGAAGAACCGAATCACGAACAGTGCTGTAAAAAAACAAACTGTCGCGCCAACAGAGATAACACCCCAAGAAATTACCCCTTCAGACAGAATAAGTTCCAACAACATCTTCAATCCCACAGCAAGGGTAATTGGCACCGCTAGAATAAACGAGAAGCGCGCCGCTTCAACACGTGTCATTCCAAGCAACATGCCTCCAGCCAGAGTCGAGCCTGACCGTGAAAACCCTGGCATTAGCGCTAGAGTCTGGAAGCATCCGACCCAAAAACCTTGCCGAACCGTGAGCGCTCCTTGTGGCGGTTTTGTGTAGTACCGCCATTCGGCATACATAAAGAAAAAAGAACTCACAAAAAGCATGATGGCAATTATAATTGGCGCATGAAAGATTGTTTTAATGATCTCTTCAAAAAGCAACCCAATTATGACAGCGGGTACAGTACCGAGCATGAGTGCATACAGCAGAATCTGATCTTTTTCGTTCACAGGGAGACGACCGAGTTTGCGAATAGCAGTCTGAATCAAGACGAGAATATCATTCCAGAAATACAAAATTATAGCGGCTGTGGTCGCTAAATGTAGCACGGCATAAAAAGCGAGCGAATCCACTCCCTCAAGCGCCAAGAGGTCGCCGACAAGCAACAGATGAGCGCTTGATGAGATTGGAACAAACTCGGTAATACCTTGCAAAACAGCCAGAATCAATGACGTTGTAATATCCATACGTGAATAGTATAGCACCCAGACTGATGTATCTGATATACTACCAGTATATTAATCAATTTATATTATGGAACCAACATATTCAAAATCTTCAATTGCTATCCCGCTTGCTATCGTTTTTGGGTTTGGCTTAATCGCATTAGCTATTTATTTTAGTGGTATAGGCAAAGCCGCTCCTGCGGTAGTTACCCAAAACACACCGACTCAGCCAGCAGTTACGACAGCGGCAAAAATCCGACCAGTTGATGGATCAGACAACATTAAAGGCAACCCAAATGCACCGATTCTTGTGGTTGAATATTCAGACTATGACTGTCCATTTTGTAAGAGCTTCCACGAAACAATGAATCAAGTCATGAAAGAATATGGCGTAGATGGAAAAGTGGCCTGGGTCTACCGACAATTCCCAATTTCTCAGCTTCACCCGAATGCTCCTCGTATCTCTGAGGCAGCACTTTGTGTTAGTGAAGTAGCCGGCAATGATGCCTTTTGGAAATTTAGCGACATGGTCTTTGAAGAACGTGCCATGAATGAGCAAACTAACGTCACAAAACTCCCTGAGTACGCTGTAACTGCTGGTGCTGACAAGGCAGCATTTATGTCTTGTCTTGAAAGCGGCAAGGTGAAGGAGAAAGTCACCGCAAGCTATAATGATGCAGCCGCTGCAGGTATCCAAGGTACACCGCATTCATTTATTCTTGTTGGTAATCAGCAAGCGCCAATTGAAGGAGCTCAGCCATATGAAGTCGTAAAACAAATTATTGAAAATCTGCTCAACCAACTAGAAGGTACTACCCCAACCGATAACCAATAATGAACAACAAATCGCCCCGGCCTATGGCCGGGGCGTTTGTTGTTTTCCTATCATCCTACCCTCTCCACATTGACACCAAATGACAGAACTGGCACTTGTCGGCATCACACACAACATTTAAACAGTCCCCATTTACCAAAGACGCTGTAGCCGCAAGTAACTCAGCCTTAAGTGCCTCTATTTCCTCACTGGTAATAGTAAACGCCTCCTCATGCACAACACCCTTGACGTCCGGCTCTACAAATGACAGCAGTGTATTTTTAGTCACCAGACGTTCGTCTTCTTGCAATGAAAGCAGTAGTGCATAAAATACCAACTGTCGTTTGTAGTTTCCATCACTAGTTTTGGTAGTACCTTCAATCTCGCCTCGTGTTTTTGGTTTACCGGTTTTGTAATCAACTACTCGTACAACCATCCCGTCTGAACCAATATCGAGTCGGTCAAAGTTACCAGTCAGTACTACCTCAGGAAAATCAGTAATTCCAGTTGGCAAGGTCGCGGTAACAGAGTGTTCACTCCAGGCGGTACTACCGGTACTCAAAGCCGCTTCCAGGGTAGTCAGATAGCCAAAGATAGCTTTCATCCCCCGTTCATGCAAGCGGGTATATTCACTGTCTGATAGAGCATTTTTTTGTAGTGCAGTAGCCAGCCACGCTTCAATGACTGCATCTGCCGGCAACGCCTTCTCAGTTACCCAAGTCTGTACAACTCGCTCCAAGACAGCATGGATAGCCGTACCAAACTGCAGCTCCGGGGTTTTGATACTCGGGATATGCAGGACATTTTTATAAATAAACTCCCAGGGACTTTTTTTGTAGTTATTAAAAGCCGTCGCTGACCAGCCGCGTTCAGTAAGTGCAGTACGCAAAAACTCTGCTCCAAGCGTAATATGCGGCGCTGGCACTAACCCCGTCAATGGTAGAAACTCCGCCTCAAAGTCGGCTATTGCACAGGGCATCAAGTATGATTCGAGCGTAGCTAAAAAGCGCGAAGGAGTGAATTCACGCCCATCAATGCCAACAGCAGCATGCGTACACAATAACCGGCGCTTAGCACGAGTTATCGCCACATACAGCAAACGCCGTTCATCATCTTCAGTGAGAGCCTTTTCATCCTCCACTTCATGTTTACGAATCGGTAAATCAAACGCTGCCGCCCGTCCACGCGAACCACCCCACACATTGTCGGTCAGATGTGGTAATACCACTACCTCAAATTCCAGACCTTTGGCTTTATGAGCTGTCATGACCTGTACTGCAGCGGTGGTGGTTTTAAGCAGTGGTGCTTCTAGTGTTAATCCATATTCCTTCAGTAAAGCAAACTGTGCTACTACTTCTTTCAAACTAACCACTTCGCGTCTAATGCACATACCTTCAATTTCGTCATAGAGCCGTCGTACAACCGCCGCTCCAGTTATTGGCTCCGTCGCCATTACAAAATCAAGCAGTCCACTTTGTGTAAGTAAATACTCCACCACTTCTGCTGGACTTTTAATTACTGCCAACTTTGCTGCCTCTGTGTATAGCTCCGCAAGATGTAGTATTGCTGCCTGATTTTGCAATGGCAAGGTAGCCAGTAATGCTTCTTCTGCAATCAACATGCGGAGCGTCTGCGTGTGTCGTCTTGCTTGTAACAACGTCACCACATCAGCAGTGCTAAGACCGAGATATGGTGCATGCAAAAGCTCAGCCAAAGCCACTTCATCAGTCGGATCAACCGCTACCCGTAGTAGCATATCGACCTGTCGCATGAGCGGATGCTCTAGCACATCACTATCAGCGGAGGGCGCTACGGCCACTCCAACCTTGCGCAAGTGAGCTGTAAAAAGCTCGACTTCACGATTCGTACGAACAATGACCGCAATTTCGGCCGCGGCAGTACCCTTCGCTAACTCTTTTTGTATCTCTGCTACCACATATGCTTCTTCGAGTGCCGTATGCGAAAAACTACCAACAGCCAATTCTTTAACAAACGACAGTACAGCCTTTAGAGGTACTCGGAGTGGTGCCAATGTCGGATCAGTGGTCTTAATAGTCTCGTGCGCAGCATCAAGAATTGCTTGGTCTGAGCGGTAGTTTTCAATTAACTCAATCGTCTCTGCCCCTTTATAGACATCACTGAAATAGAGAAAATTATCTAAAGACGCTCCCTGGAAGCGATAAATAGCCTGCTTTTCATCGCCGACCACAAACACATTCGGGTGCTCATGATAGGAAGCAATGAGTTCAATGAGACGGTTCTGACTCTGATTCACATCCTGATGCTCATCTGCCAAAATATAGTGATATTGCTCTTGAATATCTAAAAGCATTTCTTGATTAGCCTCGAGGGCAACAATAGTATCAAGAATCATATCCTCAAAGTCATACTTTCGCTCTCTTCGCATCATCGCTGTATAAAGTCGATAGATGGTAAGGAGTTCTTGATTCTTCTCAAGACTTTTTTCAGCTTCTAGATATTCTCCGCGCACCTTGCCTTTATGTGCACCTTTTTCGTGAATTTTGGGAAGGTCTGCTAACGCGGCTGCCTCTGCAGCAATACTTTGCGCAAATAAATCTGGAGAAATGTATTCTTTCTTTAGTGTAGCTATCGCCTGCAATACAGGTTTTACATAG
This sequence comes from uncultured bacterium, assembly GCA_903839715.1. GTDB lineage: Bacteria > Patescibacteriota > Minisyncoccia > Phycocordibacterales > UBA918 > OLB19. Next base: position 2,771 of record CAIMDH010000048.1, on the reverse strand, counting down.
TAGGTCGGGTCACCATGTGGACGCAAACGCTTAAAACTGGAATCTTCCAAGATAGTTTCGATGGTGCGAATTTTTTCCAATTCAGAAGCTGGACGACCACCAACAATTGCATCGTATGCATCAGGATATCGTTTAATGAGTTCACCAGCAAAACTATGGAAGGTATGGATTGGCACGTGATACGCTTCCGCTCCAATAAACCGAACTAGTCGTTCACGCATTGCTCGTACACCCGATTCAGTGAAGGTAAGTGCGAGTATCTGTTCTGGTCTAGTATCGGTCTGACGTAATATATTAGCGATACGCAGAGTCAAAATCTGGGTTTTTCCCGTTCCGGGACCAGCAATCACCAAGACCGGGCCTTCAATTGCATCAACAGCCTTTCGTTGTGCCGGATTAAGCTTAGCCAGAGCGGCAGTAAATTGCTCTGAATGTTGAGACATAATCATACCCGTACAGTATAACATTCATCCCGTTAATGAAGCAGTCTCTTTTATAAGACAGAAATAAATATACACAAATCAAATAGTTTCCGATTTTACACCCACGGGACAAGTTCACTTGCTCGAGGACTGCCTGAGGAGTATAGTGTCTGCCTATTTACGTTTAATAATTAGATAATATTTTTATGCTGACTGCCAACGCCACCCTTGCTATTTTTGCCATGTTGGGCATCTCAAGTTTAGCCATCTTTTGGGCCCGACGGGTACGTTTACCACATACTGTATTTCTTGTTATTATCGGTTTGGTTCTCGGACTACTTGCCCAATTCCCCGCCTTTCATTTTTTTTCTGAATTTACCTTAACTCCCGAACTACTTTTTTATCTCCTCCTCCCTACCCTGATTTTTGAATCAGCCTACAATATTAATGTCAGGCGAATGGTGGAAGATACTACCATCATCCTTATTCTATCCATTATAGGACTCATTGTTTCGACACTGGTTATTGGTGCTGGTTTGTATTACATCTTGGCCTTTATGGGGTTTACGGTACCATTTATGGTTACTCTGTTATTTGGCGCTCTTATCTCCGCCACTGACCCAGTAGCGGTACTGGCCCTTTTCAAGGAATATGGTGCACCACGCCGACTTTCACTCATTTTTGAAGGCGAAAGTCTTTTTAATGACGCGACTGCCGTAGCTCTCTTTTTGGTTCTACTTGAAGTAGCTCGTTTTGGTTACCATGGTGCTGACACCATTACTGAGGGTGTTATCAGTTTCACATCAATGATGATTGGTGGTGTTATTTTTGGAATTCTGATGGGTGGTATTTTTGCCAAACTGGTTGGCATCGCTCGCGAAAATGAAATTGCGAGTATTACCCTCACTATTGTACTGGCACACACCACCTTCATTTTGGCTGAAATCGTATCTCACCACCTCGTTATTGGTGGTATTCACTTACCTCTCTCACCGATTATTGCAACCACTGTTGCCGCCCTACTCATGGGTAATTATGGTCGCAGCAAAATTCATCCACGCGCCGAAGAATTTGTCGAAAACCTTTGGGGTCAACTTGCTTTCATGGCCAATTCACTTATCTTCATTTTGATTGGTGTTTTATTTGTAAATGTACCAACTCTTGATCCAGCTATGCTTGGCGTCGTTGCTATTACCATCTTTGTCGTAGCTATTGCGCGCGCTATCTCCATTTATCCAGTAGTTGGAATCTTTAACGCGTTCTCGAAAGACCCTGCAAAAATTCCACTCGCCTGGCAACATCTCCTCTCTTGGGGATCACTACGGGGAGCTTTGGCGGTGACAATGGTACTCCTTATTCCAGATGATTTAGCCTTTGCCGGCTGGGGGCTTAGCATGACTCCAAAAGAATTTTTGTTGTCACTTACGGTTGGTTGTATCTTTGCCACTCTCTTTATTAAAGCTACCACCATCCAGCGCTTCATGAAGAGACTACACCTAGATGACCTCACAGAAATTGAAAAAGTTGAAGCGCAAGAGGCCCGTGCTTTAATCCATCACGAAGTTTGCGACCGTATTAAAATCTACGAACAGCGTGGCTATATTGACCCTAGTATTGCGAGCGAACTTAGCGGCACTCACCAAGCCATGTATCATGAAGCGTGCCAAGATCTCGGTTCTCCAAATACAAAAGTTCTTGCGGAGCGTGTTCTACGCATGTATGCGATTGGTATCGAAACCAAACATCTCAAAGAGCTCTATCACCACAACGAAGTTTCTGAATCAGTCTACCGTCGCCTAACTGGCAAACTTCAACTGCAACTTGAAGCGGTCGAGCATGGCAACCTCGCTCCTAATATGTCTATTCACACAGACGGTAAAGATGTATTTGAAGTACTAGCCAAAGGACTACGTAATATCATTAAGCCGGACACTGAGAAAATGAAAATTGATAACCTATACATGTACTACCGTGCACAGACAGTTATCTCCCGCAAAGTACTCAAGGAGCTGAGTGCGATCGATAAATCCAGTGCTGAACATATCTTTAATGCAGAAGCCCTTGCCCAAGTAATAACTCTCTACACCACCTTCCAGTCTCAATCAGAGAAGAAGATGTCTGATTTGGCGGCCGCACATCCAGAACAACTCCAGACACTTTCTCGTTCACTGGCAGTACTCGGAACACGCAAGATTGAAGAGAATATTCTAAGCGAGCTATACGAGCGACAGCTCATTACTCCAAAGCTCTACATTGCCCTGAAAGAAGAATTGCAATAATAGGATCTACATACAAAAAACCCGGCGCTATAGCGCCGGGTTTTTTGTATGTAGATCCTATTATTGCAAT
>CAIMDH010000047.1 GCA_903839715.1 uncultured bacterium | reverse complement strand
GTATCAAGGATCAGATTATATTTGCTGAAGCTAAAAGATGAGACTTGGTTCAGAAATTGGCAACGAATGCAGCATTTGTTGAATACACTGCCTTCGAAGAGTTTCGTATATTGTGATTTGAGATAAAGTATCGGGCAGTAAAAACAAAAAGTTTATAAAAAAAGCCCCAAAACGTAGCGTTTTGGGGCTTTTATCTACATGTCCTGTATGTGACAAAGTAATCTATGTAAAGTGAAGAAAGTCGGTATTCCAGCTGCTTTAAGGTTGAATTTGGTCAAGGGGCAGGGTATTTGTTTGTTTGGCGCCGAGACTAGTATGGTCTGGGTACTGCCAGTGGACTTGCGGCCGATTGCGAATCCAAGTTGGTAAATGATTTGTCTTACTTCTTGTTCAGTCTGATTTTTACTGATAGAAAAAATCAGATGACTAGCTTGGGTCAGTGCCTCATTGCACCAATGTAGGTGCTGTGTTTGTTTATATCTGCCACATGGACCTCTGTTTTGTGGGATGAAAATGAGTCCCTGATACCCTAGGTCACGCAACATCTCACGAACTTCGAGGTGCCAAAAGTGTTTGTGGACACCCTTGGTATCAGAAAAGGTCGGAGTGAGGTAGATGCTTTTGTCAGTAGTTACAGGAATAAGATCTTCAAACATTCGTACTTGAGGATCGGTGCGCGCGGCGCGTTGGATGTCTAGTTGTCTTTGAGCAGAATGCGTAAAATATTTATGCACTGTAGTCTCCTGGTTAGGAATTGAGAAAGATCGTCTTTGTAAAAAATACAATAAAAATTGTAGGTTGTCTATTATTTAATTAACTTAATACAGACCGTATGCCTTAGTTTAGGTAGGTTTACTCTTACTTTCGAAGAACAACATTTGGAGTGGCGCCATAGGGATCTGGCCAAAACTCAAGACTCTTCCAGGGTGTACCTACTACCATTTGTTGTATTGCTGCATTGTGGTCAAAATCAGCCTCCATGTATAATGTGCCGCCAGGTAGGAGTAGTCCGTAGGCTTTTTCAATTAAGAGACGGTGGAATTCATGTCCGTTTTCGTGCGCAAAAAAAGCAAGATGAGGCTCATGAAAACGCATCTCCGGATCAAGGTCAGGTAGGGCATCGTATGGTACATAAGGTGGCACAGCTAGAATGGCGTCATACTGTCCGGTTAATCCTTGAATATCTGAAGCAGTACGCACTTTAGCTCGCTCAGGAATAATGTTATTGACGGAGAGGTTTTTTTCTATTTGTGGTGCGAGTAAGGGGTCGAACTCCGAGATGTCGACCATGGCGTTGGGAAGATGGGTAAGGAGCGCGAGTCCGACATTCCCGGCTCCGGCAAAGGTGTCAGCTAGGCGTAGGGGGTGATTAAGTGCCTTAAGCTCGGTAATAGCTCGCTCTACCCAAAAGGCTGTCTCCGGGCGCGGAATCATGGGTTTGTATGAAAGGTCGATGTAGGCACCGAGGAAGTCGACATACCCAAGAACATATTCATATGGTTCACCGCCAGCGAGTCGTGCGCAGTCGGTGTGAAAAGCTTCGCTTTTCACACCTGCATACTTCTCTTGTAATAATTTCTCTGTCAGTGGTGTGAGATTAGTCATGGCAAGAAGGGTAACATAGCTATCTATAAAAAAGAATGCTCAGAGTTACTCCAAGGCATATTTTTTTGACATATTCTTAATTTAATAGTATTAATTATTTTGTTTTGTTCATTATTAGAAGGAGGG
>CAIMDH010000046.1 GCA_903839715.1 uncultured bacterium | reverse complement strand
CAAATTAATATCACACTTTTATATAAAAGTCAATAACAAAAACAGCCGGGGCCCGAAGGGCCCCGGCTGTTTTATTTGCTCCCACAGTCAGCTTACGCAGCTTTCTGTAGTGGTAAACCTACATGTCGAAGAAAAGCCTCAGCTTCCTTCTTACTCTTCGCTGTCGTTACAATAGTAACCGCTAGTGAAAACACGTCTTTGATTTCTTCATCGCCACATTCTGGGAAGATTGTGTGCTCTTTGATACCAATAGTGTAGTTACCCATTTCATCGATTGATGAAACCTTTAGCCCGCGGAAGTCGCGAGTCTGAGGAAGTGCTAGATGAGTAAGCTTATCCATAAAATGGATCATACGTGCGCCACGAAGTGTAATCTGGTAGCCGACAATATCTCCTTCACGCAGCTTGAATGAAGCAATTGATTGCTTCGCTGGACGTGCTGAAGCTTTTTGACCAGTGATAAGAGCCAAACGATTCTGAATAAGAGCAATTCTTGCCTTATCCTGAACGCGACCAGTACCAACTGAAATCACCATCTTTTCTAGTTTTGGCGCCTGCATTACGTTGGTGTAACCAAAGTCACTTTTCAGTGCTTCGTAAGTGCTCGCAAGTCGAGTTTTTGTAGTTTCCATACTATTATAGTTTCTTACCGCTAGGACGAGCTACGCGCACCTTCTTTCGCTTATCGCCCTCTCCTTCAAAGACGTATCCCGCTCGTACTGGCTTGTCCCCCTCCAAGAGAGAAACATTTGAGATATGAATCGGCATACTCTTTTCAATAATTTGTCCTTGTGAGTGACGTTGTTTACTCTTTTGATGCTTCTTTACCACGTTAATGCCTTCGATAACGACTTGTTCGGTCTTCACGAGTACAGTGAGTACTGTTCCTGACTTTCCCTTATCCTTTCCAGCAGTCACTTGTATAGTATCTCCTTTTCTGATTTTCATAGTGAAATAGTTAGGTAGTTCCTTACACCACTTCTGGTGCGAGAGAAACTATTTTCTGATAACCAGCCTCAGAGATTTCGCGTGGAATCGGACCAAACACACGGTTAGCACGAGGCTCACCCTTTGCCTTGTCGATCAACACTACAGCGTTGTCGTCAAAACTGACGTATGATCCGTCCTTGCGACGAAACGGCTTGCGCTGACGCACCACCACTCCGTAGACTACATCCTTCTTCTTTACTTGCTTTCGTGGTTCAGCGGTCTGTACTGAAAGTACTACCAATTCTCCGAGTTCAGCATAACGCTTCTTTGAACCACCTAGTACCTTGAAGACGCGTCCAATTTTTGCTCCCGAGTTATCGGTAATCTTTACGATTGATTGTGGCTGAATCATACTATTTTGACTTAGTTACGAGTTCAAAGTGCTTGCGCTTTGACATCGGACGAATTTCTCTAATGTCGACCACCTCCCCTTCTTTAGCTGTGTTGCCAGCGTCGTGTACCAGGAATTTTTTCGTGCGGCGCATAAACTTCTTGTACTTTGGGTGCTTTACATAACGCTCGACAGCCACCGTAATGGTATCTTGCATTTTGGTTGCAACCACAGTTCCACGAAGGACACGACGACTTGATACTGTTGTGTTTTCAGTTGTCATACTTATTTTGCGTCTTTGTTAGTGCGGCGTGCAGTAAGCTCTGTAAGTGCACGAGCAATCTCTCGCTTTGCACCAGTGATCACGCTCGCCTTGCGGCTGAACTTGTCTTTAAAACGTTCAGCACGAACGGTCTCACGAGTTGTTGTTACAAGTTCGACAAGTTCTGCTTCTGTTTTCTTTCTGATTTCTGACATTTGTGTCATAGCGAGAAATATTAGGCGCGCGTCTCTTCGCGACGCACGAGTTTACCTTGTAATGGAAGCTTTGCGGTTGCTTTGCGGAAAGCCTCTTTTGCAATATCTTCTGGTACTCCTTCTACCTCAAAGATAATGCGACCTGGCTTCACCTCAAACACGAAGTGATCTGGATCTCCCTTTCCTTTACCCATCGGTACTTCAGCAGCCTTCTTAGTAATTGGTTGATCTGGGAAAATTCGAATCCAGATTTTACCAGCCTTACCAAGTGTACGTGAGATAACACGGCGAGCAGCTTCGATTTGGTTTGAACGCACACGTGACTGTGAGGTTGCCTTTAGTCCGAATGAACCAAAAGAAACAGTGATACCACGTGTATCTGGAGTATTGCGCTTGGCAATACTCTTGCGGCCGGTCTGCCACTTGCGGTGTTTTACTTTTTTTGGAAATAACATACTGAATTCAATTATGCGTTACGGGCAGGACGTGATGTTGCTTCTGCAGGACGAGCATTTCGCGGTGCTGCTTCTGCAGGATTTGCCTTGCGGTCAGCGAACACTTGTCCACGGTAGATCCAAACCTTGATACCAATCGCACCATAAGGAAGACGAGCCGTTACTCGTGCAAAATCAATGTCGGCGCGGAGTGTCTGGAGAGGAATTCGACCTTTTTTAAGTTCTTCTTTTCGAGCCATATCTGCTCCGCCAAGACGGCCTGAGAGAATGATACGCACTCCCTCTACATCGCGATTAGCCATCACCTTCTCGATAGTCTGCTTCATGACGCGACGGAAGGTGAGACGCTTCTCAAGACCTTCAGCAATCATTTGACCAACGATGTTGGCACTTGATTCTGGAGAGCGTACTTCTTCGACATCAAGCTTGATTTCCGGCTTCTCAATGAGCTTGAGAGTACGAAGTAGCATATCGAGCTCCTTCTTGAGCTTGGTAGCTCCCTCGCCACTGCGACCAATTACGAGTCCTGGACGAGCAGTCTTGATGATAATACGGAGATCCTTCTGACCTCGTTCAATTTCTACAGTGTCGACTGACATACCCTTAAGCTTCTTTTCGAGGAGCTTGCGGATAGCGGCGTCGGCGCGAATGTATTCGCGGAACTTCTTAGCGTCAGTAGTGAACCAACGACTCTTCCAGTCGCGGTTTACACCAATGCGCTGTACATATGGATGTGCTACGTGTGTCATAGGAATTATTTCTCGCCGAGCTCGACTGAGATGTGGCTATTTCGCTTGTTAATACGTGACGCAGATCCGCGGGCACGTGGCATAAAGCGCTTAATTACAGTCCCTTTGTCGACCGCAACTTTCTTGATAAAGAGACGAGCAGGTTGCTTTCCAGCCTGCACTGCATTTGCAAGGGCAGATTCAATTACTTTTGCAAATGGTCCTGATGCGCGCTTGTCTACAAACTTGAGTAGACCAAGAGCTTCGGCCACCTTCTTACCTCGCACAACATCAGCAATCAGGCGAACCTTACGTGGTGACTGGCGGTAATTTTTTAGAATTGCTTTCATAATTGATGACTACTTCTTAGTAGCAGTAGTACTCTTTGCTGCTTTAGCGGCTGAGATTTCTGCTTCCTTCTTCTTCTGCTCGAGCTCCTTCTGCATCTTACCTCCATGGCGGTGGAACTTCTTCGTTGGAGAGAATTCTCCAAGTCGGTGCCCAACCATTTCTTCTGATATTACTACCGGAATATGGTCTTTGCCGTTATGGACGCCGAAGGTGAAGCCCAACATTTCTGGAGCAATCACTGAGTCGCGTGACCAAGTTTTAATGACGGCACTCTCTCCGGGCTTTTTGCCGGCGATCTTCTTCAGTAACTTTTCGTCTATGTATGGTCCTTTATAGAGTGAACGTGACATATTATTTTATATACGAATAAAGACGCACTTATGGTGCGTTAGTGAGAACCTCTTGCAAAGAAAGGTAACGGCCGTCCTTATGAGAGGTTCCCAACACTTGATAACTTGTTCTTCCTGCGACTTTTTTGTGCGGGTGACACTTCTCCCGCGTGAGGTTGGAACCCGCCTACAGTACCAAATGGAGCCAAAAAGTCAACCTAACGGGATCAGGGCGTGAACTTTTTCCTACCGGTTGTTTGTTAGAAGAATTTAGAACACTTCCCTCAGTGAATCAATACTGTTTCGTTGCAAAAATATATTGATCAATAAACATTTCTTTCATTGGCACTATAGATAACTGCTCATAAAAAGCCAACAATGAACCTCGGTATATTGTCTCATCTACATTGCGGTACGACAGTGGTGCAGCACCGTGCGCAAGCAATAACCCATTTGCCACCAACCTTGCCGTACGCTTATTACCATCAACAAATGGTTGGATGTAGCTAATCCCTATTAATGCTGAAAATGCCTTATCAAATACCTGACTTCTGTTGTTTACATGTGTTACAAATGCTTGCAGAGCTTCACTAATCTGAAATTGATTATCAAGTGGACGATATAGTGACCCAGTAATACCGACAGCACTTTTGCGCATTCCAGTATCAACGAGCAGTCCCTCCATGAGGAGTAGATGTACTTGTTCAATAAAACTGTTAGTCAATCCATTGTGGAGATAGACTGCTTGTTCTCGCACAAAATCAAAAGCTTTTTTATGATTAAGAATCATTATTGTTTCGGCTTCAGTGTTGGAGGCAGAAGGAACTCCTTCTTTAATAAGTCGCTCGGTATCCAATAGTGTGTATGTATTACCTTCTATCCGTGAAGACTTCCATGAAAGCTCTATTACAAAGCGCTCTAGCTCTCTTACTTTAATATCTTCAGTCTGCATTACTGTACGCTCTTGGTAGGCGGCAGTATGTGATGTAAGTATTCTAAGCTCATTCTCAGAAAATACTGTATCTGGCCAAACTGAAAAAACATCAAATTGATAGGCCGGTAGAATACCGGTTCTTTTGTCAGGCTCTTGTTCATTATAAACACCGACATTTAATGGCAGAAAAAATCTTCCAAACAAAGTCACTGTATAAACAAGTGAACGTCCACCACCTTCAGTAGCAAGAATATCTTGATCAACTAATTCGGTAAGGTTTCTTTTAATAGTTCGCTCTGAACTCTTTTCTGACAGGTTTTCAAAAATCTCAGAAAAAGCAGACT
>CAIMDH010000045.1 GCA_903839715.1 uncultured bacterium | reverse complement strand
GTTTGGCGATGGGTGAGTACAGTAATATCAAAAATGCCTTGCCGGTTATTTCACTTCTTCTACTTCAAAGCGGCAGTATTATGGTAACGGAAAAGGAAAAGCAATATCAAGTACGCCTCAATGAAGTTGCTGATCAGACAGGGCGTGCACTTCCTTTCTCCGTTGCAGCAGCGTTCTATACCAACTTCAGCAACACTAACAATACATTATACAGCTGGAACCGCTCACTTCGACTCGATAAGGATATGTTTCTTAGTGAAGACTTGGCCCTGTACTTTGGGTACGCTAGTGAAGGGGCAGATATTGCTCTCAAAAACCCCAACCTCAGTTTTGATATCGCCGAAGTTCCACAAGGGGCTGCCGCGACCGTAAAGCGTACCTTCGGACAATTTTACACGCTTGTGGTACCAAAATTGTCACCAAACAAAGCCGGAGCGGAAGAGGTTATGATGAAACTCGCTAGTAGTGAAAACGTCAAAAAACTTGCCGACGCCTACCATATGGCACCTGTATATCGATCATTAGTGACGACAGGTAGTACTGATGTCTATGGTCGTGTCGCGTACCAGTCGGCTGTGTACGCTCGTGGTTGGCTTAATCCCGATACTGAAAAAGTAGCCGATGTGTTTGATAAAATGCTCAACGATATCAATGCTAACCGTAGTGACATCAGTGCTGCCACAAACGATGCTGTTAATCGCATTAAACAAAGTTATTAATCACTGTATAGCGATATATCTATGTTACAAAAAATTAAACAAAAAAGTTTTAAAACCGGGGCAGTGCTTTTGGGGTACCTCCTCAGTGCTTTGCCGCTCTTGGCACAGACTCCAGTAGCTCAAAATGTCCAACTCGTAAACCCACTTAAGGTGACATCAATTGAAGGATTATTGGTAGCAATACTCAATATCTTGATTATTATCGCCATTCCTCTAATTGTCTTCTATATCATCTATGCTGGATTTTTGTATGTAACAGCTCGAGGTAACGCTGCTCAGGTCGAACAAGCCACTCGTGCACTCACGTACGCTATTATCGGTGGGGTACTAATACTCGGTGCTGTGGCGCTTGCGGGAATTGTTAAAAATCTAGTTGGTTCATTTACTGCTCCATAATACATTTATGACTACACCCACCACATTTGCAGAGCTCGTTAACGGATTGATTGGTATTATTAACATCCTCATCCCGTTCATTTTTGGAGTCGTTTTTGTTTTTTTGATTTGGAAGATCTTTGACGCTTGGGTGATTAATGCTGCCGATGAACGTAAGCGTGAAGAAGGTAAACAGTATGCTGTAGTGGCTTCGATAGTGATGGTGATGATGATTATTGCTTGGGGTGTTGTGGCAATGATACGAAAGTCAGTTTTTGGCATTTAGCTGAAATGACTTATGCACATAAGGGCTTTTAGCCTAACTATAAAACAATTTTTTGTGTATAATTATCTGTAGCGTTATTATTAAAAGTTATATATTAGATGTATGCGACGTATTAATTTATTCACAGGTTCAGCTGCAGCAGTGTTACTTACACCAGCTTTTGCATTAGCAGCAGGTCTTGCTGATGGTTCAACAGCAGGTCCGTTCCAGGATTTACTTGGAAATATTCTTACTTTTACTAACTCCGTTCTAATCCCATTCATTATCGGTATCGGCTTTCTTGTTTTTGTCTGGGGTATGTTCAAGTACTTTATTGTTGGCGGTGCCAATGATGACGCAAAAGAACAAGGAAAGAGTTTGATGATTTACGCTACTCTCGGATTTTTGCTCATTATCGTTTTCTGGGGAGTAGTCGGACTTCTTGCAAAAAGTACAGGACTCGAGAATGAGAATATTAACACACTGGTACCAGTAGTTAAAACTATCTAGTTTTAAATCTATCCCAACAAAAGCCCCACATTGTGGGGCTTTTGTGTATTAAGGAAAAAAACGACAAATATCTTTGGTATTATATTCAAATATGACCCCACAACAACAAGCTGCAATAGAAGCTGGAAAGTTTGTAACGAAAGTAAATGAATTTATTTTATTTCCACTGATTGCACTGCTTTCCGCAGTAGCGTTTTTGGTTTTTATTTATGGCTCGGCGCAGTATATTATGAACGCTGCCAACGACACAGCCCGAGCAGAAGGTAAAAAGCACATCACGTACGGCATCATCGGTCTGACTGTTATGATGTCAGCCTTTGCCTTATTGCAGCTTGCCTCTGGTACATTTGGACTTAATACTCAGCTCAACTGTGCCGATAAACCAACTGCTAGTGGTTGCGATACTGCCTTTACACTACCGTAAGGAATGATTGGTCTATGTAAATAAAAAGCCCCACTAGACATAAGTCTATGTGGGGCTTTGGGTTAAAGAACAAATTTTCTAACGTACTTTGCGCACTGTTAGACAGGGATTTTCGTGAGCGGTTGTGTGCACAAAAATCACAGAAACACTCATGGTTCCATTTTTGAGAAGTGCTTCTTGGCTTTCCTCTGTAAGTTTGAAGTGTATCTGAACGGTATTGTTACCAGCTACAATTTCAAACTCTGGAGTGAAGGGTAGGCTTACTGGTCTGATAACCTTTGGGCAAGCCCAATTGGGACCAGTAGACACGTGTCCCATACTCATTCGCACGACTGCCGTGCTAGTGAGTGTCATATCAGCGACTATGGTGTGCCCCTCAGGGGCACGCCGAAAGTCAACTTCGCTGATGATGCTTTTTTCGGGCATGATGCTCTTAAAAACTTCACCAGCTTGTCCGCTTTTGCCACCACTCAACTCAGTCAAGCTTTGGTCTGTCCAGATGACTGCCTTTTCTGCAACTTGGCGTACACCAGAGTTTAGTAGCGCTAAAGCAATGATGACCCAGCCAATCGCTGTTGTCGCCTTACCCCAGGTTACTGCCACGGTGTTTTTGGTAGCAGAGATTTTACCTCCGCCCCAAATCAGGCCGTAGCCCGCAAGCAGTTTCCAGAAGAGGTTAAGCTCGTAGTTATTGAGCACTACTACCCCAATAATGAAGGCAGTAATGCCGATCACTACATGGGGTACAATTCCGTCTTTCCAGCCGCTTTTTGCTGTCTGACGAGCAGTTGTGGCGCTGACACCAGCTGCTAAATGGTTCTCGTTTAGGTTCATTTACTTTACTCCTGGTTTTTTGACTTTACGGGGACCGGCAGGACTCACTACTTGTGCGAGTACTTCCGGCGGGGTGCGACCAAGTAAGGCCGCAATAGCTTTCATTGCCTCAGGGTCTGCACCGGAAATATCAATTTCCCAGCGCTTCACCTCAGTTCCGTCCATATTACCGCTGATGACGCGGAAGTCGCGGCGAGCCTTGTCGACATCTGCTGCTTTGAGAGCACCAGTGCGCAAGGCTTCTTTGACTTCAGCTTCATCCATACCAAGCAAGATAGCGGCACCTTCGGCAACCACACGTGCTTCATTGAGAGCAGAGCGCGTGCGCCGTACTTCTACACTCGGCAAAATGACACCGACAGTTACGTCACCGACTCGGAGACCAAATCTTTCTTCAAAATCAGTAACGGGCTTGTTCTTATTGCCAACAAATTTATCCTTCAGTACTTCGTTCAGCTCCTCCATGTTTTTGCTGGACTGGCTAATACTTTTGTCGGCTAGATGGCTAGTGATTTCAGCAATCACTAAGTCACGCAGGTCTGAAGCAGCAGCAGCTACTCCAGAGAGGTAATTGACTGGTTTTTGGTAGTCTGGACGAATCCGAAACGAACCGCTGCCAGTCACGTCACCATCTTCGCACATGGCAGTGAAGGTGAACTCTTCAGCCACTTCTTTCACTGGAATGTTGTTCTCAGCGTATCGAATCTCCCAAGGATAACTAATATGTGTACCTGGTCCGTAGACCACGTTCACGTCAGGTTTTCCTAAGAGACTGCGTAAAGCGTCTGTTGTCACGAGGACACCAGTAGTGTCGTTTGAAACGACATACTGATGTTTGACTGACAATAATCCCAAAATTCCGGCTCCTGTGCCCGCAACCATTCCCAGTATGCCACCGCTTGGCAGCTGACTGATAAAGGTATCGATGAGCACAAAGCCCACTAAACCACCTAAGACAGCCGCGAGTACCCAGGAAGCTAAGAATACTACCCAGCGACCAACACGGTCCCGTGTAATAAGGCGATCGTCAGCTTGTAAGTTTTGTTCCATGATTTACTCCTCAAAAATGTTGTCAAAAAACTGTTTAGATAAGAAGGGAAGTAGAGTTGCCTCTAAAACCTCTCTCATCCACCTGAATCAATCATACCATAGTTGAGACCAAAAGTCAAGTATGAGTACTCTAAAATAACCTTATAAAATAGGATTATTTTCCGGTTTGTTGCTGAAATGGCCTTGTGGAGCCACTTGATTTCTTGGGTATAGAAAAACCGCTGAAAGTCAGTAAATTTGGTGTTTTAGTATTTACTTTGCCCCTGTTTAATTATGAGCCACCCGCCATTCTGAAGGAGGTTCGACCTTTCTCAATAATTACAATATTTTAATCTGAGGAGGTTCGACCTTTTTCATGATTCAGAGCGAGAGTGGGTTTTGATGGAGGGTAAGTTTGGCCATGATTTTTGTTGCGGTGCATCGTTGTCTCTGGTACCATTTTGACCATAGGTCACTATACTTTATATTTTTATGCCAACTCTCACAAAAGACCTCCGTCCACGCAGTGAAAAACGCCAAGCTGCTTTGGCCGACAAGCGTCCACGCACTACGCTGTCATTTTATCGGTATGTAAAAATCGCGGACCCGGAATCTTTTCGTACTCGTCTCCTTGAAGCTTGGTTAGGGTTTGGTTGCATGGGTCGTATCTATGTAGCCTATGAGGGTATTAATGCACAAATGAATGTTCCGAAAGAAAATTGGGATGATTTTGACGAGTGGATTCAAGCACAGCCAGAGCTGGCAGGTGTGCCGTATAAGCTAGCAGTAGAAGAAGGTGACTTGCCGTCTTTCTACAAACTCACTATCAAAGTCCGACCAAAGATTGTGGCAGATGGTCTCGATGATTCGAGTTTTGATGTTACTAATACTGGTGAGTATCTCACTGCTGCAGAAATGAATGACTACGTCGATGATCCGGAAGCGGTGGTAATTGATATGCGTAATGCCTACGAAAGTGAAATTGGTCACTTTGAAAAAGCGATAACGCCGGATGTTGATACGTTTCGCGAGGAGTTGGCAGTGGTACCAGAGTTACTCAAAATTCACAAAAACAAAAAGATTGCTATCTACTGTACTGGTGGTATTCGTTGTGAGAAGGCCAGTGCTTGGCTAAAGCATCAGGGGTATAACAATGTGAAGCACCTCAAAGGTGGCGTCATTGACTACAAGCATCAGGTAGAAAAAGAAGGATTACCAAATAAATTTAAGGGCAAGAACTTTGTCTTCGATGAGCGACTGGGCGAGCGAGTGGGGGATGAGATTATCTCTCACTGTCATTTGTGTAAAGAGACGAAGAGTGATACTCACTATCACTGCAAAAATCAAATCTGTCACGTGCTGTTCTTGGGTTGTGAGGATTGTCTAAAAAAGCATCATGGCTATTGTTCAACTTGGTGTGAATTAACAGACAAAGCTCCGTCTGGATTTAAGAAACGTTTTGCTAAATACTACAATCGTTACTTCCGCGGGGCGCAATTTAAGAAAACGCGATTACGACCAGTAGCTAGTTAGCACTACAACAAATCCCAGCGTACGCTGGGATTTGTTGTAGTGTCAGGAGAGCAGTAAGAATGGAAAGTGCCAAATGTGCGTACACATTACCGAAGTCTATTGACTGAGCTCGAAAACTATGACTTAATTGAATTTGGGTAGTTACAGTAACTTTAACAAGGAGGATTCCGTGCTCAAATTTGTACTGGGAATTATAATTGGTGCTATGCTCAACAACGTATATCTCATGAAGTCTGAGATGCAGTATCAGAAGGTCGTCAATGACCCGCTACTACAGTTGCATGCCGAGTCACTGGCAGGAGAGCACCTTGTTAAGGTGCTTAAAGTTGGCGAAGTGTATCGGGTGATGGAGTACGTTGTATATAACGATGGAAAAAAAATTGTCTCCATCAGTCCAATCAGGTTTGCTGATGAATCTGTAGAAATTTGGACTCATGAACCAGACCTGGTTATGCAGCCTCTTGGCACACGTTTTAAACTCCATCAAGACGGCAGTCGCTTGATTATTTTAGGTAGTTATGAGGCGTGAAGTTTT
>CAIMDH010000044.1 GCA_903839715.1 uncultured bacterium | reverse complement strand
AGTATTTCAAGGATGATGGAGGGGTCGGAACACTTATGATGTTCTCTTCCCTTTTGTCGGCAGCAATCTTGCCGATTCTTCTCTATATCGAACCTGCCGCAATGCAGATTGGTCTAGTTGAAGCCGCAACCCTGATCTTCGTTGGCTTCCTCAACATCGTTTTGTTGTGGTGCTATCTGAAGGCCATGGATGAGGAAGAGCCCACTGTTGTCATCATCTTTTATCAGTTGGTGCCTGCCGTCGGTCTTTTCCTCGGATACGTTGTACTTGATGAGATGGTAAGTGTGACTCAGCTTGTGGCGATGGCCTTGGTCATTGCTGGAGCATCGGTGATGACCATAGCGTCTGATTCTGACGGAAAGTTTACCATCAGGTTCAAGACACTCGGGTATATGCTGATTGCCTCGTTCTGCTGGGCTGGAGAGTCAACACTCTTTAAATATGTGGCGCTTGAAGAAAATGTTGTGCGCTCACTCTTTTGGGAGAATCTTTCCTTGGCCAGTTTTGGCGTCGTCATGTTTGCACTTCTCCCAAGTTACCGGAAAAGTTTCCTGGCGGTATTCCGGAGTAATTCGAAGAAGATCATTGGTATTAATGTCTTCAACGAAGCGACCTATATGGCTGGTAATGCAGCCGCGTCAGTAATGGTCGTGAAGATTCTGGTAGCAATCAACCTGATGATGAATTCGTTTCAGCCACTGTTTGTGTTAATAATTGGGTTAGTATTGCATAAGTTCTGGCCCAGTATCGCAACTGAAGCAAGTGGTGGTCGGATTTGGCAAAAGGTCATAGCCATAATTCTTACCGGAGTGGGGGTCTACCTCATCGGTGAGTGGTAACAACAACAAGCGCACAGTTTTCAAACTGTGCGCTTTTTTTAATTGATAAAAAGAAAAATAAGAGGCAAAGTGAGCTACCAAAAGCATAAAATATCGAAATGCATTTTCACTTGAGTCTTAAGTTTCATATTGCTACACTTAAAAAACATGCAAAAAATTCCAATAATCAAAATTAATTATTCACTCGAATTTGAGCAAATTCGAGTGAGAGATACTTTTAAAAAGATTGAATGGTTTCGTGAGCATAAGTACGACCCTCTTTTTCCGGGAAATAAGAAACTCTCAGAAATTGATGATGGTTGTAGGCTTGATGATTTGATTGAGTTGGCTAAAAGCGAATATAACCAACAGTATTATATCGATATATCAAGTAGGTTTATCGATCAATGGCAATGGTTTGTGGATCACTGGAATGAATCAATGATTGAAGAAAGTGCTCTTAAATTTCAAGATACATATGAAGTTTTTTTAACTTCATATGGTGTAGGTGGCTCTTATGACGTACCTAACACTATTGTCATGAATATGCGTCAGCGAGACCATAATAGACTTGTTATTATTTTGTTTCATGAAATGATTCACTTGACTATTGAGCATTTAATACAAAAATATTCCATACCACACTGGTACAAAGAGCGAATTGTGGATCTTTTTTATAAAAAACTCTTCCCAGAAAAATCATTTGAACAAAATCTTCCAAAGGAAGTGCTTGCTGTCGATTCATTTTTTAATAAACATTTTTCACAACCAGAGGTGATGATAAAAGAATTGGCAAAATATTTGACTAGGGCAAATTAGTAAAAATGGTGACAATTAAACTTTTGTTAAAAGTTCATAAAAACTAGGTTGTGTACGACTTTTAAATCATTGCCACATTGGGTGAAATGAGTAATTGGTTTTGTTATACTAAAATTGTATGAAATTACTTGCAGAAATCAGTGAGGGTACACTTGGGATAAGTGAGCAGTATGAACAGCTTGGTTCGGAGTATCGATTGCGTAAAAGTGCAAGGGTCATATTACTGAATAAGGAAGGTAAAATGGCTACCCAATATCTCAAGACATACAACTACCATAAACTTCCTGGTGGCGGTATTGATGCAGGTGAATCTACTGAGGAAGCATTAAAACGAGAAGTAAAAGAGGAAGTAGGTTGTGACTGTGAGATCGTTCGATCAATCGGTATGACTATTGAGTATCACAATAAATACAAGTTATTCCACATCTCGTATTGTTATGAAGCTGAGGTTATTGGCGAGATTGGTGAATCAGCACTTGAAGATGGTGAAATTGAGGAAGGTCATGAAACACTATGGCTTTCACCAGTAGAGGTATTAAATAAAATGAAGAGTGATAAACCAGGAAAACCGGAAGGATATTTTATTTTAAAAAGAGAAATAAGTTTTCTTGAGGAGTATCTAGGGTCACATTAATTCCAAGGTTATTGTGACTTAGATTCCGTAAAAACAAGGCACGGATAAATTAGATCAGTTACTATTTATGCCACTTATTTATTTATCTGACCCCATTTACACATTCTGTTGAGAGCTTCATTGAAATCATTGAGTCGTCAATCTTTTCAACTTCAACAAAACCTGCGTTTGCGTATAATCGTACTGCTGGTATGTTGTCCTTAAATACATCAAGAGTAAATGTTTCAATACCAATTTCGTAGCCTTTTGTAAGGAGTAGAGTGAGTATTGTCTTGCCGTTACCTTTTCCTCGAAAATCATCTTCTCCTATAACTATAAAAACACTGGCTGATTTATTTTTTTTATCTATCTTTGAAAGACCCGT
>CAIMDH010000043.1 GCA_903839715.1 uncultured bacterium | reverse complement strand
TGATAATACAAAGATTTAATTCCCTGCTTCCATGCGTTGATGTACAGCTGGTTAATGTCTTTAACAGGCATATCGGGTGCCACCATAATGTTGAGAGACTGCCCTTGGTCGATGTAAGTCTGACGATCAGCGGCCTGTTTTATGACGGCAGCTTGGTCAATTTCGCCAAAAGTACGGAAGATTGCACGTTCTTGGTCCGTCAAGAAATCTAGATACTGGACCGAACCATCAGCGTCGCGAATACTATCCCATACTTCCTTAGTATCCTTACCTTTCTCTGCCAACAAGGCTTGGAGGTTTTGGTTTTTGATGGTGACCTTCATCTTGGCCACGTCTTTAATGTAGCAGTTTGACCAGATTGGTTCGATACCTTGTGACACTTGCCCAAGAATAAATGCGGATGAGGTAGTCGGAGCAATCGCCAACAGGGTTGTGTTGCGGCGGCTATACCCCTTTAGTACTTCTGGCTCGCCAAGCTCAATGGCTAGCTGTTGACTAGAAGCCTCAGCCTTCAGCTTAATTTGCTTGAATACTTCCACGTTAAGCTTCTCGGCTTCTGGTGACTCAAAAGACAAGCCTTTCGATTGCAACAATGAGTGCCAACCTAGTACCCCGAGACCGAGCGCGCGATTAGCCTTGGCAAAATTATACGCACGCTCCAAAAAACTGAAGCCGAGACGCTTGTCAGAGTCTTCGCTATCGCGCATAGACTCTAACTTCACAATAAAATCTTGCATGACCGCGTCTAGGAACGCAATCATTGTCTCGACCAAATCGGTATCCTTCCACGCATCGTAGTGGAGGAGATTTACTGAAGAAAGACAACAGACAAATGACCAATCTTCACGTGAAGGCAACATAATCTCACTGCACATATTACTTGCGTAAATGGTGAGTCCTTTATCCTTGTAGACATCAACCGTGTTTTTGTTTGCTGTATCCTTGAACATGATATACGGATACCCCATTTCTCCACGACGTTGAATAACTCTCGCCCAGATAGCACGCTTCACATCATCGCCTGCAATCATCTCTTCCATCCACGCATCAGTGACAGTCACGGCGTGCGTCAGCTTTTGGATAGGATTACCTTCCGTACCTATATCAAGAAATTCTAAAATATCAGGATGTTCGACGGGAAGGTATGGTGAAAAGTGCCCACGACGGACTGACCCTTGACTCACCACATCAACGAGAGTCTCGAAGAGCTGCATAAAGTGCACAGAGCCAGAAGAATGTCCGTTGTCGGAAATGCTCGCTCCCCGCTCACGCAAATCGCCAAAGTACCCAGAACACCCTCCGCCAAACTTACTCATCATTCCGACCTCGGCGTTGGTATAAAGAATACTCCCCATACTGTCCGCCACGTACGAACCAAAACAACTGATCGGCAAACCCTTCTTCACTCCAAAATTTGACCACACTGGTGAGGCTAGTGAAATCCACCCCTTCCCCATGTACTCATAAAACTTGTCAGCAAAGCCCGGTCGATTGAGGTATTTTTCAGCTGTTTCGGCAATGACACGAATTCGTTCTTCGGGTGTCTGTCCTGGTGCCAAGTATCCTCTATCCAAAAAGCCACGACTATTCTCATTCAACCAATACCACGATTCCATATCCGTTGTTATTACTGACTAAAGACTAAAATAAATCATCACTGGTCACGCTAGCACTACGCTTATTGTAGTTGATTGAGCGCTTATGGAAGAAATCGACATGCTTGGTAGCAATTACTTCATTATCAAACCAGTCAGTTTCTTCAAGGAGCGCTTCACTCACTTCAAAAATTCGCGGCAATCCAATTGAAGCCAATGAATTATTGAGACGGTTTTTAATAAACTCTTTGACGTTTGCTGAAGGCAAGAAATCGAGCTCCCCTGCTTCATAAATCCAATCAACAATATTACTCTCGGCCGCATACGCTTCTTCGCAAGACTTCAAGATCAACTCCTTGCAGGCATCATCAAACCATTCCGGATGTTCCTTCTTGATGATATTAATAACATCAATACCAAACATGCCATGAATCTGTTCTTCTTTTGAAGTGGCCTCAACTGCATTACTAATACCCTTAAAGAGATTACGATGCTTGTTAAAAGACATCATAATCAAGAATTGTGAAAAGAGTGAGACGTGTTCGACAAAGAGTGCGAACAACAGTACTGAGTGCATGTACTGACGATTTTCATCTGTCCGTGACAGAGTGATGGTTTTTTCCAGATACTTGATTCGCTGCTGCATTACTGGCACTTCGGTCACTTTTTCAAACTCTTCATTTAATCCAAGGATTTCAAGGAGATGGGAGTAAGCATCGGTGTGACGCACTTCACTTTCAGCAAAGGTTGCCCCGACCGCGCCAATCTCTGGCTTCGGCATCTTCTTGTAGATATCTCCCCAGAAGGTCTTCACTGCCACTTCAATTTGAGCAATTGCCAACATGGAATTCTTCATGGCATTCCGTTCTGCGGCGGTCACGTTGACATGGAAATCATTAATGTCGCTCGTGTAGTTGAACTCAGTATGAATCCAGTAGGAATGGCGGATGGAGTTTACGTACTCGTGTAGCTCAGGGTATTCATACGGCTTGAGGTTGGTACGCCTTTGGAAAATGTCACGCTCGCGTAGCTTCTTGCGCGCGTTACGGTAAATGATGTACGCCTTAGCGGTCTCAAAATAATCGAGCTCCATCAGCGCTTGCTCCACCAAATCCTGCACCTCTTCCACAGCAGGATACCCATCGACGCACTTTTGCGCTTTTGGATCGTCCTCTGGTGCGTCGGCAGCCTGTACACACATCGAAACGGTCTTTTGGTGTACTAGCTCAGCCACCTTACTGGCATCTGCCGCTTCCCCTTCACCTGTCTCTTGCAAAGCTTTCAAAATCGCACTTTCGATTTTGCTGATGTTGAATGCTTGAACTGAACCATTACGTTTACGAATGTTCTTGATTTCCATACTGTACGTACTTGATAATGCTTATAAATTTTTTATCTCTCACAAACATAATTGAAGGTGCCGCGACCCTTTGTCTTTGGTTGCACAATTATGTTTAAGAAAGATATATTTGTTGAAGACAACACCATGTGTAAATACATGGCCAATATAATTGGCGTGTCATTGTTACTCGAGACACACGGTGGAGAAACTCGTGCGTCCCTAGATAATACCATTTTTCAAAAAAAGCTTGATTTTGAATAAATAGCCAAAAGTAAGTGTTTTTGGACAGTATCCACAGTTCGATTGTGTGGATAACTGTCCTACCGCACAAGTTAGAGCAATCGTTTTCTAGATTGGGTAGTGTTCAGTAGGATAAAAATGTTTTCTTGTGTAGCTAAAAGCAAAAAGCCCGGCACCTTTGATGTTGGGTTTTTTGGTATTCATACCTACTTACGAAGACTGTCGCGGATTTCACGCAATAGTTGAATGTCTTCAGGTGTCGGAGCCGGAGCAGCTTCCGCCTTTTCTTCCTTCTTTTGTAACCTAGAGAGAGCCTTAATAGCCATAAAGACAGCAAAGGCAATGATGACGAAATCAAATACACTCTGGATAAATTGGCCATATGCTAGCACTACTGCTTCCTCTCCCTCACCGAGAGTGTAGGCCCAGCCGGTAAAATCAACTCCCCCAAGTAGTATTCCGATAAGCGGCGTTATAATATTCTCTACTAATGATGCGACAATCTTTCCAAAAGCCGCTCCAATCACCACCGCCACCGCCAAATCTACAACATTACCGCGCATCGCGAAGGCCTTAAACTCAGCTATAAAATTTTTCATAAGTACGTACAATTATCTAAATAAAATTTATATAAGTATAGCGCAGCCGATTTTAGTGCGCATGGTGTTTGTGGTCGTGTTCATGATGAGTATGTGGTACCGCTGCTTCACTAGATCCATGGCTATGACCATGCCCGTGGTCGTGCCCAGCTTCCCCTACCACCGGATGTCGGTTTCTAAAATACCAGGCGGCCATGGCGGTGGTCAGAGGGACCGCCAAGACCAACCCAATACTACCAACCACAATCCGCAGCACCTCTGCTGCGATTACCTCTTGATTAAGGAGAATCAGCGCCGGGGTTTCTGAATAGGAGTAGAGGAGCAACATTGGTAAAGACGTACCCGCGTACGCCAGTGCAAGCGTGTTAACCAAAGAGCCCACATGGTCACGACCGACTCGCAGCGCCCTTTGGTACAGATCTTTAAAACCAAAGTCAGGATTAGCTGCCTTGAGTTCCTGCACTACCGATGCCTGGGTAATAGAAACATCATCAAGTACGCCAAGGAGACCAATAATAATTCCTCCCAGTAACAGCCCCACCAAATCGAGCGAACCGCCCGTCGCAAAGTTTAGATACACTGACGAATCATCACTAAATCCAGTAAAGCGCATCCAGGTTACCCAGATCCACGCAATCATACACGTCACAAAGACAGCACCGAACGTACCGAGAAACGTGATAAACACCCGTGGCTTAAAGCCGTGAGTAAGGAAGAGTGTGACTGAGAGAATTAACCCAGCAATTCCCAGACTCACGAGTGCTGGCGGATACCCTGCCAGCAGCGCCGGGATGAGCAGGAAGATGATTGATCCGATACTAAGTACCAAACTCAAGACAGCGCGCACACCCTGCATACCCGATAACCACACCACAAAGATCATAAACAAACCCACAATTAAAAACAACGGAAAGCGTCGCTCTACGTCTTTAAAAAGGTAGTACTCACTCCCATCAATAGCTACCTGCCGACTCACAAAAATCTCATCTCCGGCTGACAAGATAATCAAGTCGTTATCTAGTCGTACCACCTCCCCTGCTTTCTCTCCTTCCAAAATTTGTATGCGGAGTTCCTGTACCGTCGTCGAAGCTCCAGTCCCGGTAATACTCCGCTCAAACTCAGCTACCACCTCAAGCACCTCAGCCTTTACCGTCTCTTGGAACTCTTGATGTACTTCTTGTGCACTAGACGATACCGGCAGCAGTGTGAGTACGCTCAAAAAACCCACTATTCCTGCTACCAAACTTTTTTTCATACTACACATTCTTCTTACTACTAATAACTGGTGACTATAGAAAAAACCGACAAAGATAAAATCCAACCCCTGCTCCCAACATGAAGGTAAAGAAGATTGTGACCAGTAGCGGTTCGTGGTCCATATATTACCTAAAAGCATATCACCCTTGACCCGGTTACTCAATGCAGCGCTCGACATTTTTATAAAAAATAGGTATAACTGTGCAACCACAAAGAAGAAGTGGAACAATATGGCGGCTATGGTATAAAGGTTATTACTGGAGTTTGTGGAACTCTCAATTCGGGTTCAATTCCCGGTAGCCGCCCAGACTTGAGATGCCCCGAAAGGGGCTTTTCTCATGTCTGGGCGGCTAAGGAAGCAAAAGGATTTGCTTCCGTCCGGGAATTGAAGGACGGAATGATGTGGCTCTGCCACGAATGAGTCGGGGTCGAGAGTACTTAGTTTTTTATGAACGGAGTGAAATAAAAAGCTTAGTAACTCGTGACCGATTCCCTTCCGGTAGCTGCCTTAACGAGAATTTATCTAAAAGGTACCTTATTTGAAGGGATTTTTTAGTTCTGGCCAAATGATACCCTAGTGAGAATGGGGAACTTTGGTATGCTTATGTTGAAACTAAAATGAAACCACAACTATTCATCATCACCGGCGTTAACGGTATCGGAAAGAGTTCCGTTATTCCTAAACTGAAACACACGCTAGATCCAACAAGTTTTGATGTACACGATTTTGACGAACGTGGCGTTCCTGATAATGCTGATAGAGAATGGAGGAGATCTGAAACGAGACACTGGGTTTCCACCGCAAAGCTTAATCTGAATAAAAATTTATCTACTGTTGTATGTGGTTTTGTGAAGGTAAGTGATATTGGCTATGCTTTAGAAAATGTCCTCGACATAACAGTAAGTGTTTGTGTATTAGACGCATCTCCAGAAACCATCTCTAAACGAATATTAAGTCGTTATACTACTTCTGAAAGTCTTATAGAGCTTGAACGTACCACTGGCAAAACTCCCGAAAAATTTGTGAGTGACAACGTGTGGGTTGCCTCAAAATTTAGAGAAGAAGCAAATGAAAACGACTACTACATACTTGATACGGACGAGGAAAAACCAGACCAAGTTGCAACGGGTATTATTGCTTGGATTAAAACACGAATCAACAAACACTCAACCACTATGCACTAAAAGCACTAGTGTCCAATAAAAAACTCCCGGACATAGAAAAG
>CAIMDH010000042.1 GCA_903839715.1 uncultured bacterium | reverse complement strand
TGGTTGTGGTGACTTTGATACTGACATTCATTGTCTTTGCGTTACTGTATTCGGTTACTTTTGTTGTTCAACCGATCAAGTCAATGGCTCCAATTGATCAGGCATACACCAAGATGCTCAACGACATTGTTTTGTTGATCGTTGGGGGTATTGGTGGAATCATGACCAAAGGGCTTACCAATGAAGCCACTAACATGATGAACGCTGCTAAAGCGAATAAAGATGCTTATGTAGCACCTCCAGTACAAAATATTGTGTATTCAAGCCCTTCTGGTGGATATTCGCCCCCTTCACCTCCTAGTTCACCTCCTAGCCTAGAAGCGGATTATGAAAGGGAAAGAATGGCACAAGCCAGGGCATCCAATGTTTAGTTGGCTTTCTTGGTTTATTAGTGATTTGTTTTACTGGTTAACAGTACTTGCTTTAGTTGCGGGTATTGTGGGGTTTGTAGGTTCTTACTTAGTGGGTTTCATTCCCATGTTTAAAGCTCACGCCATGATCTTGAAGTATGGTGGATTGGTTTTAATAGTGGGGTCTGTTTATTTTTTAGGAAGCAATCATGGATATCAAAAACGTGTGGCTGAAGATCAAGTCGAAATTGAAAGGCTTAATGGAGAAGCTTTGGCCAAAACTGCCGAATTAACCCAGAAAATGAACAGGGCTACTGATTTACTAAGAAAGGCTAAAAATGATATTCAATCGAAGCAGACTGAGCTTAATGCTAGGGTTGACTCTGGGAGCTTGCGCCTCCCCACCTCCTGTGGTGTTCAAGCCAATTCAGATTCCTCCTCTGTCAACGGAGATTCAACCACTGTCTCCGACACTGAACGACAGACTATTAAAGCTCTTATCGCCCTCACAACAGAAGGAGACACCGCCATCACCTCCCTCAACTCCTGTATTACCTCCTACAACGAAGTAATGAAGACTGTGAATGAGGGTGTTAAGTGATGATTTCAGCAGAAAAACTACAAAAACTGGGCATTGGACCCCAATGGTCTGAGCCTTTAACCACAACTTTTACATCGTTTGGTATCGATGATGTCAAGAAACAAGCAGCGTTTATCGGAGAGTGCTCGCATGAGTGCAACCATTTCAAAGTCTTGGAAGAGAACCTTAATTACAGAGCAGAAACCCTTCAAAAACTCTTTGGACACAAATTCAAGCCTGAAGAGATCGAAGTTTACGCTCACCATCCAGAGAAAATTGCCAATCGGATTTATGGAAATCGTATGGGAAACAGGGAAGAATCCTCTGGAGATGGTTGGAGATTCCACGGTAGAGGTTGTATTCAGTTAACAGGGCATGATAATTATTGGCATTTTGGTCAAGCAATTAACAAAGATATGGTTAAAGAACCCCAATTAGTGGCTACACCTATGTATGCGGCTTTAAGCGCAGGGTGGTTTTGGAAAACTCACGGGTGTAATGAATTGGCTGAATCGCAGAATTGGGAGGGTTTGACAAAAAGAATCAATGGTGGCTTGTTTGGATTGGAAGAAAGAGTAAGATTAATCCATCAAGCAGTTGCCGAATTGTCTTGATACTTTGCAAGAGACTTTGGGAGGGAATAAAACCCCTCCCTTTTTTTACACTGCTTTCATTACGAACTGGGGTCTGCCAGCTCGAGAGTTCCGCTTTTCACCAGTCACTTCAATCAACTTCTTGCGTTTTAGTGCTGAATATCTTGCGGTAACAGAGCCATAGGGTATGGTTTTCAAGGTTTCTAGTACATCATCAGAAATACACCCCTCTGGATGGCTTCTAATGACCTCATAGACGAGTTTTTCAAGGGTCTGGCTATCTACCCTAACCGCTGACTCTTTAGACGTTTCTGGAGCGTCTCTACGCATTAAAAATTTAGGAATAGTTCCAAACAAATTTAAATCAAGCATTTTCAATCCTTTAAAAATTTTCATTTACTAACCGCTCAAGACCTTTTTCTAAGTCCCCATCACCATACTCAATAAGTAACTTACGTTGAATAGGGTTTAACCCTAATATGAGTTCAACACCTTTTTTTCTTGTTGATGGTCTACCAGCGCCTTTTCTTCTGCCACCCCAGTTCTTAGGCTTGGGACCTGACATCCACCAAGGTCTGCCTTTCTGTGGTATTTGGTCAACAAGGTCAGGATCAATCATTCTGATTCTCTAAAAAGTACCTCAACGTGAGGATGACCATATTTCTTTGTTGAATGTGTGTACACAATTTGAGCATCACTCCAAAAAATGACCTTTTCGCACCCATCTAGCACCGCCTTAACCACGTTATCCAGATCAGGCTTCTTAATATGCTTCTCAGAGCCATTTAAACAGGCTTCCTTGCGTTTTTTAGAGTACGAAGAGGGGACACCAAAGCAAACGTAAATAAATGCGTCTAAAGCCGTTCCAAGAGGTAATGAAGAACCCATTGCTTTTTTGGCACATTCTCTAACGTGGTCTTCATAAGCACGGGTTTTAGAATCTGTGTAAGTAGAGACGAATTTACCCCTATTTGCAAAGCGTGGTCTACCTTTTGCACGGGGGGGTCCGTCAATCTTGAAGTTGATTTGAAAGGTCATTTAGTTCATTCATGCGTTGTTTTACTGCTTTGCCAAGTCCCAAGTACATTTTTGTGGGGTGTTTTTCCATTTCCATGACCTGGTGTCTAGCGTGATCGAC
>CAIMDH010000041.1 GCA_903839715.1 uncultured bacterium | reverse complement strand
GGCATCGCTGTGCTTTTCGATTCCTCACGCAAAGCGCGCAGGCGCTTTGCTTCGCCCGCACAAATAAAAGAGCACCCGAAGGTGCTCTTTTATTTGTGCGGGCGAGAGGAATCGAACCCCCAACTACTGCTTGGAAGGCAGTCGTTTTACCACTAAACTACGCCCGCAAGTGAGGGACTAAAAGAAAGCTCGCTTTCTTTTATGTTCCGAACGCAGCGGGCGGAAGCTTTGCTTACACCTCGCGACACTCGTTTCCTACTTACTACATACAGCACTGCGTGAACTGAACGTTTAAATCAAAAATCCAGTACCGACGATTCTACCATCATTAGCTCAAAAATTCCACCAAGGCCTGCTATACTTCTTAGGTATGCAATTCTTTATTGATATCGCTATAGCGGGACTTACCGTCTATCTAGCATTTACCAACCACATCGCTGACACTATTCTTAGTTACTTACCTACTGAAGAAGTCGAAATTATTTCCGAAGAAGCTATTGCCCCTGAACCTTCACCAAACCTACTTTCCCTTCCTTCCATCTTTGAACGGAATAGTCGCCCAGATATTCTGCTGCGTAACGCTACTTACCAGCAAGCTACGGCCATCGCCGCACTCGGAAAGGACTCAACATATATTACCAATCCCGAAGAGGCCCTCGTTAATATTTTCTGTACTTTTACCAACGACACAACTATTCGTACCACTACTGGAACTGGATTTTTTATTCATGACAACGGGGTGATTCTCACCAATGCCCACGTAGCACAATACCTGCTTCTTGGTGCTACCGAAGTACTCGGAGATGCAGAATGTATCGTTCGCCAAGGCACACCCGCTGTAGCTCAATTTAAAGCTGAACTACTCTATATTCCTCCAACCTGGGTCCAGGAAAATGCCAATCTTATAAATGTCACAGCTCCAATGGGAACTGGTGAACGAGACTACGCCCTCCTCTATGTCACTGAGTCGATAACTGAGAAGCCTCTCCCAGATTTATTTCCAGCACTTGAAGTAGCTACCGATTTACTCCCACGCACGATCAAAGACACCTCAGTCACTGCCGCTGGATATCCTGCCACCGACCTACTCCGTAATGGCCCCAGTAGTCCACTTCTCTCTGTAGCGGCTACTACTACTATTTCTGAGCTCTATACCTTTGGCTCAAAATACGCAGATGTTTTTTCGATTCGTGGTAGTAAGGTCGGTGCCGAAGGATCTTCAGGAGGCCCCGTGGTAACCATGGATGGAAAAGTAATCGGCATGATCGCCACTCGTGGTGACGATACTACTGACGGCCAAGGCAGTCTCCGGGCCATCACACTCTCTCATATTCACCGTACGATTTTGGAAGAAACTGGCTTCTCGTTATCAAAAAATATAAGCGGGGATCTCTCATATCGCTCTACTGTCTTTACTGACACCCTAGCTCCTTTCCTGACCAGTCTCCTATCGCAAGAATTTAAAAATTAAACACGTACAAGAAAAAAAGCCGCATGGGTATCCACGCGGCTTTTACGTTAAAAGAACTGTATCGATTACTTGAGGTGACCACCAATGACGTATGTAGTCACATGGTTGGTCGCCACCGTCAAAGTAAAGTTGCATACTCCTTGCGTTACATACAACTTCACCAGACTTCGAATTGCACCACTCACATACACAGGGTGACCCTCCTCTATGTATCCCTCTTCTATGCGCACTTTTAGGAAAGTGTAGCCACGTAGATATTTTTGGATTTGGTAGCCTGTTGACTTCAAACCTTTAGTTGCTTCTATGACTTCTGATTGATTTTCAGCCAAAATCATTTTGCGACCATCATGAGGCTTGATTACGACCGGGAAACCAAAGCTAAAGCGATGGTACTCTTGACCCTTTTCCACTACTTCAGTTGGAGGTGCTGAGCGCCGTTTAATGGCCATGGTTATAAATAGACCAGGATCAGCCATTTGTTGTCTCGCTCGCTCTCTTTGCATTAGCTGCTGCCTTTCTTTATTTTGCTCGCTATCTGGGTACTTTAAACAACCAGATACGTGTCTCACTCTATTTTGTGCTTCTATTGTCAATTTTAACTCCTCAATTGGTGTACTAATGCCGTACGTTACGGCTCCATTTCAGTTTTTACAAACCGAGAACAAATCTAACAAAAGATCTGTTCTCGAACAATAAAATCAGCTGACTGTGATGAAAGAAAGAACGCAGCACAAGAAAATTTTCCGTATCGTTGCAACCCTCAGCTGCACTATATAGTGATAACTCCCAACAATTAAAAGTACATTATTATTGTGGTTACTCTTATACAAAAAAGTAAAGTTGCCTTATTAAATATAAAAAAGTGTTTTATGTCAATACACACTACCTGAGTTCACTAAATAGTGTGACACTTTTAAGATAATCGAATTGTTATTTTGTATAAAATGCTGTTGGGTATGTATAATTACCGTTCTTATAGATAGACTTCCTTACATTGCTTCTATAGTAGACTCAACAATGACTGCATCAGTGGTACTAGCCTCAACTTCAGGTGCCATTTCTATTTGCTCCTGTTCTGCTGCTGGAATTTCCAAAACTGTCTCTATTTGTGGAGTTTCTACTGGTAAAATATTTAGAAGCCGAGCAGTATCTATGAGGAGGTTGTACGCTTCAAGACTCTCTCCTTCTACAGAACCAACATCAACAGGATCAAGTAATAACAGCTGTGTAACTTTTTCAATAGAAACTTTACCTTGTGCCACTGCTGGGGCTACTTTATTCAAGACATCCTGTGACATCAACTCTGAGGTAGTGGCGGTCAGCATAGTTTCAATTTGATTTAAGATATTTTGCGCTTCTGTAATTTGCAACTTAACTTGATCGACACGTTCCCCTTCTGTCAAAGTAACAGGGACAATTTCATCGACTGTCATATTTTCGCGCACATCGATATTGGTCATAAATACAATCAAACGATGGATCTGTTGAACTGCCGCAATCAAATCTTGACGTGCCATTATTTCATCTGTCTGCTCAAGACCCATTGCTACCGCCACCTTACGTTCAATATCTTCTAAGCGTCGACTAATGTCGTTTTGTTCTTCTTGAGTAGCAGAGTCAACAACACCCGTAAGTAGCTCATGTGCTCGAGTAGTTTCACTTTCTACCTTTGCCATCAAACGATCATACGCCGGAAGTGTATCCTGTTCAGTCACTAAATCTACAGCCTGTGAAGCCACTAGTACAGATTCTTCAATCTGCTCAGTTGATGATTGCCCATCAGCCTCTCCCTCACTTTGGTTGCGGAGTGACGTAGTTTGTACATCGAGTGCGGTTGTAAGCTCTATTGCTGCCAGAGTTGCTTCGTCTTTGTCAGTTAATTGTAAATTTTCAATCTCTTTGCGAGCGTTATCAGTATGTTCTTTTACAGCGGAAGCTACTTGTGCACCCACTTCTTCAGTTAAACGGCCTTCACTCGCTAAAAGTCGCGCCTCAGCAATACGACGATTAAGTCGCTCGGTTTCCCAAACTACTTTTTCGTATGAACCGCGCGCCATCGTGCTACGAACTTCTTCATTAACACCGACCTTAATTGCATACAGAGCGTCGCCTGGCACAGCGCGCTCTGCCAAATATGAAATACTCACCACACACACAAGTATAAACGACCCAGCCCACTGGAATTTTTGCCACATTTTTGGCGAAAGTATAAAAGAAATAGCTGGTGTATTTTTCGAGACAACTGCCACATGCTCACTTTGTTGTAGTGGATGATACTCCATATACGAAACCACCCGCTCACGAAGTTCGTTTTTTTCTGTAGCTGTAAGCTTTATGCTTTTAGCTTTTGTATTAAATTGTTCGCTGAAGCGTTTCATTTATTTTATTTTTCTCTTTTTTTCTGCTGCGTCATTCCCCATTTCTATCTTGGCACGCAATAATTTTAGGCCACGGTGAATTCGTACTGACACAACATTTTCTGATTCTTCAATCAAATCAGCGATTTCTTTAGGACCCAGTCCGTCAACAAACCGAAAGACGATTACTTCTCGGTAT
>CAIMDH010000040.1 GCA_903839715.1 uncultured bacterium | reverse complement strand
CACTAGTGTCCAATAAAAAACTCCCGGACATAGAAAAGGCCCCGTGAATAAGCCATAATAGTTGTGTTAACCAATTATCAGGCTTAAATTTGTCCACGGGGCACTTTTCGTATGGCTTATGCTAGCACAGTTTTTAATCAATTACTTAATTTTGTACCAAAACAACACTTCAATGCTTTTGTGAGACAGCATGAAGCTGATCGATATGTTAAGAAGCTCACTACCTGGAATCAATTCATTACTCTTCTGTATGCTCAAGTCACGGCAAAAGAGTCTTTGCGTGATATTGAAACTGGACTATTAATACAAAGTGAAAAGTGGGCACACTTAGGAGTACGCTCGG
Organism: uncultured bacterium; assembly: GCA_903839715.1. GTDB lineage: Bacteria > Patescibacteriota > Minisyncoccia > Phycocordibacterales > UBA918 > OLB19. The sequence goes on along the minus strand of CAIMDH010000040.1, from coordinate 4,868 downwards.
TCGCTCGGTCTAGTCTCTCCTATGCCAATAATCATCGTGACTATCGAGTGTATGAACAATTGTTTTATGAAATACTAAGTCAGTGTCAGGGTATAGCTGTGCGTAAATCATTTTCTTTTGCTAACCCGCTCTATTCACTAGACGCCACTACTATCCAACTTTGTTTATCAGTGTTCGATTGGGCTACCTATACCAAAACCAAAGGAGCCCTCAAGCTCCATACTCTGCTTGATAATACGACCATGATGCCTGAAGTGATTGTCTCCTCTACGGGGAAGATTGGGGACGTCACTGCTGGCAAAGCAATGGAGTTACCATTAAACCTGAAACAGGGCTCTATTGTTGTGTTTGATCGAGCTTATATAGATTATGCGTGGTGGAATGAATTAGACGAAAAGGGAATATATTTCGTCAGTCGAGTTAAAACCAATATGGCTATTCTGGTTATGGGACAGCATGATGTACCGCAAGGTAGCATACTTAAAGATGAGCGAGTACTGATTGGTGAGAACAATGGCTACTCCAAAGTACTAAGACGGGTGCGTATCATTGATGACAAAACCAAAACGGTGTATGAGTATGTCACTAATAATTTTAAACTCAATGGTACACAGATAGCAGAGATATATAAACAAAGATGGCAAATTGAGCTGTTCTTTAAATGGATTAAGCAGAACTTAAAGATTAAAACTTTCCTCGGCACCTCACAGAACGCAGTGCTCTCACAGATCTGGGTAGCTATGATTTATTACTTACTTCTAGCTTATATCAAGTTTCAGACTAAGTTCCCTAAATCACTCTTAGAGCTTACCCGCATGGTACGAGAGGTACTCTTTGTGCGTCGAAGCTTCATTGACCTGCTTTCGTTGGACAGCAGAACGGTACATAAGTTTGAGCGACCGCCGGATATACAACTTAAGATGTTTTGAAAGTTTTATTTGGACACTAGTGGTTGGTAATATGCAAGTACATTTTGTATTTTTCATTATCATTAATGAACGTGTGTATTGTTAAAAAATATTGTTGAGTTGGTGGGCAACGCTCACAAGGTAGTGAAATCACCAGAAAAAGCCCTGACAGATAAAGGGAATCCGTTCCGACAGAAGCAGTCATTTAAGCTTTTCTTTGAGGACCTACTAACCTGCACAGAATTGGATAGTGGAACCGCTAAAAAACGCTTTCTTTCCAATAGTAATTTCATTGTCTAGACCCCTACAAATAGTAGAGAATCTCAGCAGGGGCGACGTCGTAGAGGATGTTAGAACTGTCTTACAATGTCTGGACGATACGGGTATCTATATTCCTGTGTTTCAGGTGGAAATTGTGTAAGTTACCCCACCTCTGTATGCACTATTTCTTGTTAGCAAAGTATTCCGGATCATCCCAAACTGGGCGTTCTTCTTTACCTCTCGCTTCGCTCACGTTTGAAGACCAATGATTTACAGAAGCCCCAATGGTAAATCCAATGAATGCTTCTAAGGATTCAATACGTTCCGTTTCGTCCATATCCTGTAAATGATCAAATTTTGCACCAGCAATGTATGCCTCATATTCCATTAATTCAATCGGCATTCTAGGACTATATTCATGTTGCAATCCATGTATCAACTCATGTTCAAGTGTACCAAGACCTTTTGCATACGACATCTGGTTTGTTCTGTCTACATCTACTCCCACCTTTTTATCTTGATCAAAAAATACACCTCCTGCAATTGGACTTTCAGTAAAAAATGATCCGCATTCAGATTTGGAATCTATTTGAATTTTATGTGTCCGAGCAATTTCATGTAAGATTTTTTCGTATTCGCCTGGTAGCTCAAAGCGTATCTCCTGAGGTGGCAAGTTATATTTTCCGCGAATTGTCTGTTGATCACTTAACAATCTCTCAGGTAAATTGGGATCATTTAATCTGACTCCGGTAATATACTCTATCAATCTTCCAGCAGAGGTCGCGCGGGATTCGTTCTCCGCAGCTACTCCTTTTTCTGACTGTTTAGTCTCTGCAATATCAGGCTCCAAACCAATTTCTACTGTAACATTACTAATTTCAGATCTTGTTTCATCAACAATCTGGTCAGCCTCACTTTGGATCTCGTGTAATCTCGCATTTAACCCAAACTCCGGCTTCTTTTCAGTATTTATAGGTCCTACTGTATCTGTGTCTTGGGCAACTCTATACCTTTCAGCATCAGCCGCTTGTTGCTCTGGTGTATAGACCTCATCTACGAGGACAGTTTTGGCGATTGATGATTCTGTTTCCGTCTCACTCTGTAAAGAAGTGTTTGTTATTTCCTTATCCATATTATGATAATTCTATCAATTTATCCTGATGGACATATAGTATTTGTGTATCACCCAGTTTTGTTACCATTGTCCCGTCAGTTGGATAGGTGTGCCCATGCAAAAGATATTTTGGTTTCATTTCCTCAACATATGTTCGCAGTGCTTTATACCCCTGATGAGCCACTTCGTCCGGTTCATCATTGACCCCGAAGGGAGGACAGTGTACCAGCATCACATCGACATATGGGAAGTCTTTAAGTAACTCGGACGCCTCTTCCTGGGTGTACATTTTTGTATACGGATTCTTTTTGTATCGTACGCAACCTTCAAAACCACCAAATATTAAACCACCAAATTCAAAAGTCTTTAGATGCATATTGGTAATGCTAAGTGGTTCAAAATACATTCCGGAACAATGGTTTCCGTATACTCCGAGTTTAGGAAGGTTGGTAACATTCTCCAAGCCAGCAAGCTCAGTTTGTTCCAAATCCCCAAGCGTAATAATTATATCAATTGGGTTTTTACTTAAAATCACCTCAACTTTTTCGCGGGGTGGTCTATCAGCAATAGCTAGTATTTTCATACCAAAAGTATACCAAAATTAATTCTCACTAGGGTACCTTTTGGCTAGAACTAAAAAATCCCCAGAGTATAGGGACCTCTTAGGTTTGTTCTCGTTAGGGCCGTACTTGTCACTCAGAAGAAATCGATTCCAAGATTTGTGTTTATAATATTTAGGAGAAGCAAGGGCTTGTTTTGATGAGGAAACTTAGATTCTAACCATATAATTCGCTGTGTGATCCAATTGCTATAAATCGTACCATATCATCTTCTATAACGAAGTATATTGCCCTAGTGTCACCAGTGACATTAATGCTGAAGTGACCTTTCCACTTTCCAGCTAGACTGTGATTCCTTAAAGATGGATTTTGTGGATTTTCAATAAATTTTTCAAAAGTAGAGAAGGCCTTCTTTTTGGTTGCTGGTGGTAGTCTTGCAAAATCTTTCTCAAAACGTCTTGAAAGAATATATTGCATATTACAGAGATTTTAAGTGTGTCAAAAAGTCGTCTCCATTTTTAAATGGCCCAACAAATTCACCTGCTTCATATTCTCGTTGAGCTTGTTCTAGAATGCTTTCGAGGTAGCGAGTGGGGCGGTATTGATTGGCTGAAAGTGTAATTTCCTTATCTCGTACAAATTGCTTTAGAAAAGCATTAATAACTGTACTCAAAGGAACACCAAGTTCACTGGCTACTTTTTGAGCATCTGCCTTGAGTTTTTTATCCGTCTTTATATTTAAAATAGTATGTGTATTCATATACCAAAGTATATACTTTGGTATTATTTGTGTCAATATTTTTTGGCGGCTACTGGAAGGGAATTGGTCACGATAAAACTATCTCCCAGAAAGTTTTATCTAAGCTTTTTATTTCACTTCGTTCATAAAAATCTAAGTACTCTCGACACCGACTCATTCGTGGCAGAGTCACATCATTACTTCCTTTAATTCGACGTCGTAGAGGATGCTGAACTGTGTTGGAGAGGTTGGTGGATACAAATATTTATATTCTGACGTTTTATCTCACACCTGAAGGCACTATTTAATGGAATCGCGAAATCAAATAGACCGACAACTATTTTGTAGTACTTCTACACATACGGGTGTTCACTACAAACTCAAAGCAAAAATAAATTATTGCAGGCATGAGGAAGATGAGGAGTGTAGGAATAAGTTGCGCGATACCAAACGTGAAGAGTAAAACCATACCTGCAATAATAATGTTGTGCACATAATGAGCGACAATAGTAGTGAGAATATTGTAACGCATAAAAAAATATGCAAAGAGTAAACCTCCCATAAACACTTCAGCACCACGAAACCATACAGGCAGTACAGACCCGTCTGTATGTGCAAGTGCCCAAATAATCGTTGCAATTAATACGCCGATCGTCGTTGATTTAGTGAGAGAGCTAATCCATAAAATGCCGAACAACCTAAATGTAACTTCTTCTGTGATAGCTGCCATAACCCCGAGAGAGAGCATAAGAGTAAACGCAGGAACGAAACTGCCGAGACCGCTTATAATATCTGAATCGCCGTATGGGTACCACACCCCAAGATATGTATCACCTATCCAATACAACACAAGGGTAAAACCTAAAAACAAGACACCGAGGAGATACCCACGGACAAGTGCAAGTCGATACGTCGATTTTATATCTGGAGAATTGGGTAACGACATGAGTGGAGCAATCCTCTCACGATATTTTTCTACAGCGAGTGTAGCCCCTGCCACACTCGGGATGAAAAACATTAGTGCAGTAACGAGTATCGCAAAAACTGAAAAAAGAGCGGCGAACATCCAGTACACGGTCATTGAGTCAATAGTGTCATACCATGCGCCTGTCTCAGGATACAGATTGATAAAATCAATAATAGAAAGCACTCCGAGTACAACGACTACTCCAAGTGATAGTTTCCAAACTGCCTTGTGTGCAGAAAATGCTCGAATCATACTTACTAAGGCTGCAATAATAATGATTATCCAAGCAAGAAAAGAACCAAAACCGACTAAACCGCCT
>CAIMDH010000039.1 GCA_903839715.1 uncultured bacterium | reverse complement strand
GGCTTTGCCGGTCTTTTTATTTGTGCCTCGTGGCAAAAACGTAGGAAAATAACTTTTTACATTACAACTCCACCCTGATCACCTCCTCGCCCTCACCTTCTTCTACTACAGGTTCTACTCCTACCTCAGTATTTGCTTCATCAATCACAATCTCAGTTACTGCTTCTACCGGCTCCACAGCCACAGTTGCTACCTGTTTTTTATTAATTAATTCTTGTTTAAGTAATTCATAGGCTTCTTTGCGTTTTTCAAAATCAACCAAGGCGCTATTCACGAGATTCTCTTTATAGATAATTGACTCAGGCGATTCGATCGCACTACTGAAGGAAACGTTTTTAAATTGAATATATGTATTTAAACTCCAAATTCCTGCAATAGTTACAATAATCGCACCAACAAAAATACCTATCAACCAATCCCTTTCAGGATGCATGATATTTCTCTCAACAACCGTCATCTTATGATTTCGTAGAATTCCAGCTGCAATTCTTTTAACAAAAGTATTTTGTATCATAGTGAATTAATCATGATTTGCATACTCAGTTCAGCGGTCCAATTGTCGCCAGACCCCTTCCGCAATCGCAGTGACTCGACTCGAGAATGATATGGCGCCACCTCAAACAATTTTGAGAATTTCATTACTGTTTCTTTTTTGCCTTCGTACACAAAACTCATTTTTAAAAACTCACCTTTTTCTTTACTCTCAATTTTGTCGAGTGCTTCGGTCTCAAAGGTTAACCCTAGTGAAGTAGCGAGTGTTTCAATTTCTCCTAAGAAAGAAATACTATCCCCTTCGCTCTTAAAAAAGCTTGTAGCGAGTAACGCTCGATCTTCTTCAGTCTCTTGTACTAGACGATTGAGTCGAACAAAGGATGACTCTTTAGTATTGTTTTCGGTAAGAATTTTTACCTGTTCTTCCAATCGAAGTGCTTGAGTCCTAATTTCCAAAAAGAAAAGTACAAACGCACATACGGCTGCTGCAGCAACACTGAGGGATATAAAAAATATTTTTTTTGTTTTAGCAGACATACGTTATTCAGACTTCTTAAATGATACTGATAGTGAGAACTGAATATTTTTATCTTTTGCTAAATTTGATATCGGCAAATTAACTTCAGCAATTGAAGACTGTGCCAGTAGTGTATCCCTAAAATCCGCCAATGCCTGGCGAGTCAAAGCCTCACCTGTCACTTGTACTGGTGTCAAATGACCATTTTTGTCTCGACCGAATTCAAATCCTTCAAGCATAATACCAGTACCTTGTAGTGACTCCATGAGTTCTGCGGCAGCTAAGAAGTTATCTACTTCTCGTAATTCAACGATTTTTTGAGCCATGCTATTTGCATTCACAAGAGCTGAGGCAGATATATCATATTCTGCCACACGCGACGCGACCTTATTAGCTGATTGTGCATACACATCAACCTGAAAGGAAATCAGTACATAGACCGGTAATAGAAATACAATACTCACCAAAGCCACAGCGCTTGCTATAGATAAAAATACTGAAACAGCCCGAACCCAATATTCTTTAACAATTGCCTTTCTTACAACTGGTGGAATGAGATTAATCATATTAGACAGTATTTTTTAAAGCTAACCCAATCGCTGTGGCATACCCATAAGAATAACGCTTTTCTATTGGTGGCACTACCACATCGGTACGGAAGGCATTAGTCCAAACATCGCCCCGCTCACACGATACCCCCAAAGACTCGGTTAAGTACTCCGGTAGTCCATTGAGATTTACACTACCTCCGCAAAGGATTATCTTTTTGATTCTTCGCGTACCGCGGTTTGAGTCCTTGAGATGCCAATACTGCATCCGTGACGCAATTTCATCTTTAATAACTGAGGTAATTGAGATCAATGCTTCGTACGTCTGCGCATCATCTACACTCCGAATCAAACCACTCGTATTTTTAATGGCAGTAAGTTCGGACTCAGCAACATCGCCTAATACTTTACGCATCGCCTGAGACAACTGTCCCCCACCGATATCGATAGTTGAAGTGTACAACAAGGTTCCCTCGCTCACGATACCAACTCCAGTTCGAGTCTTACCAAAATCAATGAGCATGTATGTATCTTTAGTATACGCAGGCACTACTGCTCGAGCCATTGCTTGTGCTTCTACTTCAAAAGAAAGCGGGGACAGCTCAGCTGAGCGGCACGCCTCATAGTACTGCATAATTGTTTCTCGTTGATACGCAGCCACCACCACCCGTGCGGTCTGACTTTTTTCTTTACCGGGCAGAAGCTCATAATCAAAAATTGCATCACGAGCAGATAGTGGCACATTCTCTTCCAAACGAAACTCCAAAAGGCTATGAATTTCTTTGAGTGGAACATTTCGCTTTACTTCTGTCTCAAAAATATACGCCCGCTCTTCCGGTAATGAAACTCTAATGAATTCTGCCTTGGTCTTTTCTTTAAATTCTCGAAGAACATCCGAAAGGATTTTTTGATCCTTAATCTCTCCCCGCTGCAAGACATTTTCGGGAATAGAAATATCCCCCCACTCTCGGAGCACCCGTACTTTATCAGCGCGTAGTGAAGGAATAAAACACACGTATTTCATTGATGTATCGGAAATATCCACCCCTACACTAGGGAGTGTCATATAGTTCGGTGGTGGCAGTACATGGGAAAGAGCACTTAATAATCGCATACGTATAGTATACGCTGTCGTTCAGCACAAATACGTCAAAACTCACATCTTGAGAATTGTGAGTTTAAGAGTAAAAATTTATTTAACCTTAGAGCCAGCCAGCATTGGGACATGTGGGTGTAGGAGTGCAAATGCATCCTCATTGCTAGCAGCCATAATCATGCCCTGACTTTCAAAACCTCTAATGGTTCGTGGTTCGAGATTAGTTATAAAGGGACACTGCTTTCCAACCAGCACTTGAGGATCTTCAAAATAGGTACGGATACCCGAAACAATCTGTCGTGGTTGTTCCTCCCCCACTTCCACCATGAGCTTCAGGAGTTTATCGGCTTCTGGTACGACCTCCACAGAGAGAATAGTCCCAATCTTAATCTCCAACTTTGCAAAATCTTGGTAGGTAATTTGTTCCATACTATTATTTTTTAGTTCGTGTAATAAAATTATCTAATATCAATGCCGCAGCAGCAGCGTCCGTCATATCGTTTCGGCCCTGAATACGGAGAGCGGCTTGTGTAGTAAACAACTCTGGCTCTAAGTGAACAGGGAGACCAGTCTCAAGAGTCAAATCAAGCAGTAGAGCTTCGGCGCTTTCGTGAATCTGGTTTGGTTTTCCTTCTTTATCTAGGGAGTGCCCAATCACAATGCCAATAACCTGCTTTTCAGCGATCACCGCACAGATTTTTTTTACTAAGTGAGTATCTTGTGTAAATACAGCATGCGGGAAAGCCATCATTTGTGCCTCATCTGAAAGCGCAATACCAACCCGTTTACTTCCAACATCAATTCCAATAAGTCGAGACATAAACGTAGCATACCACGTTCCCAGTAAACCAAAACTAGACAATGTGGCCTTAATGTAACGTTTCTGCCATCGTCGACCATTGTATAGTAGAGTGAAGCAATATGAAGGAAACCAATACTCTAAAACTAATGATTGAGGACTGTCGCATAGATATATCTGGGCACTTTCGTGACGTCTACGAGTATTTCATTGATAAAATTTACGCCTATATTCGCTACCGTGTGGGTACTGAAGAAGAGGCGCTCGATTTGACTCAAGATGTGTTTATTGATCTCTACGAAGCACTGCCCACATTCTCGTATCATTCGGATCCACAATTTTATAGCTTTGTGTTTACTATTACCAAACGCAAACTAGCCAAGCACTACGCCAAAGTACTGCCTGAAAAATTGCGCCGAGTAGATGTTGAGGAGAGCACCTTATCAGTCTCTTCTGACTCTACCGATACTAATGACGCTGTCTCCCGAGCCTTACAAACCCTCGATGAAGAGACGCGAGAAATTATCACCTTACATCATTGGTCAAGATACACATTTCCCGAAATCGCTTTACTTCTTAATATGACAGAGTCGGCAACAAGAGTTCGCCACCATCGCGCCATAAAATCTTTAGCAGCCATCCTAACTCAATCCTAGTATATGCATCCTGAAGAAAAAATTTCAAAAATCCTAGACGAGAAACGTCCTACTCTTTCACGAGCGGACAAAGATTTGCTGTGGGGCACTATTGAGGCGAAGGTGAAAACCACTGCTCCGACCCTGTCACCTTATGTATTTATATTTAATCTAAAAAACTATATGGCTCCACTTGCCTTAGCACTTATCCTTATGTTGGGCACCTCCGGTGTTGTTGCGGCTTCCGAGTCTGCTCGTCCTGGTGATACCCTCTTCTTAGTAGATCAGACTGTTGAAGATATTCGCCTCGCCCTCGCAAGCGACGACAAGAAGACACTTCTTGAAGGCCAATTTGCAGCTGAGCGTCTACAAGAACTTAGTTCAATTCTTAGCGAGTCTATAAATAGAACTGTCGCTACCACTACAAACACAGGTACTTCATCAACTGCCGTGATTTTTGAAGCCGAAGCTGACGTCTTTACCGACACTACTATTGTCGAAGTAGAGATTAATGATCGTAAGACAATCTTTGAGACTACTGCCACTACTCGTGACGCTATAGTGACAGAGATTGTGAGTCGCTTTGGGGTAGCACGCGCTACGGTAGAAGCTAGTCTTGATTTTGAGACCGAAGATCGCTCTAGTCGGGCTGAGGAAAGATCAAATTTAACTCTCTCTAGCCTTGGTGAAGAACGAGCAAATCAAGCTCTTGCACTTACACTTAATTACCTTACTCGCAGTAATATAACTAACGAAGCAAAAGATGCACTCTACGCTGAACTAGCCACTTTACTGGACGGAGTACCCGTAAAACTTGATTCAAAGCTAATCCGAAATGAAAACAATGATGAGTCCCGCGTCCGAATTCATACCAATGGTACTGATGACAGTCGTATCGAAATCCGAGACGGCGAAGACCGTATCCGAATTCGCGAAAAAAATGGTGAGATTCGTATCGACACCAAGGGTGACTGGGGAGATGACAACGAGGACGAGAGTAAGGATAAAAATCAGAATGAAGATGAAGATGACGATTCTAATGCCACAAGCACAAACAGTACCTTTGAAGCCGAAGCTGACGTCTTTACTGACACCACTATTGTTGAAGTAGAGATTAATGATCGTAAGACAATTTTTGAGACTACCGCCACTACACGTGACGCTATAGTGACTGAGATTGTGAGTCGCTTTGGGGTAGCCCGCGCTACGGTAGAAGCTAGTCTTGATTTTGAGACCGAAGATCGCTCTAGTCTAACGGAAAAGGACGAGGAAGATAAGAATGAAGCGGAGGATGATAGTAAGGATGAAGACCGAGATGAGGACAAGAGTAGTGACGACGACAATGAAGATAAGGACGAGGATGAAGAAGACGACAATGAAGACCGCGGACGTGACGAAGGTGAGGACCGCAACTAATTAGTCCAGATACACCAAAAACAAAGAGCCCCCGAAAGGGCTCTTTGTTTTTTTGTACTCTCGCCAGGAAGTTCGGTCAGGAGTTACTAAACTATAATTTTCACTTCGCTCCAATTCTATTTTGTACTCTCGACCCCGACGCGCCGGCCCAGAGGGGGCCCGGCTTACGTCTTCCGATTCCTAGTGAGAACTACAAACGGCAACGACCCAAATGCTTTCGCATTTGGGTCGTCCGGTTTGTGCTCTCACCAGGAATCGTACCCTCTCGATAGCTCTAGAGGGGTGGCTTAAAACATAGGTGAAATATGCACTAACATTATTAATTTGTGTAAAATAGGCCGAGCTTGCCATGTATCGTCTAATCTAATATAATCTCATATACTATCTATATTAGATTATATATATGAATCCCTTCGAAAAACGAATTAAAAAGATACCACAAGACGTTTGGTCTCTCATAAGCACAATTGATGAACTGAAGGGGCGTTTTGTTGGAGGAGCTTCACTCAACCCTCAGATACTAGGACGACTTAAAAAGTCTGTTCTTGTTACCTCTACCGGTGCCTCTACTCGTATAGAGGGAGCAAAACTTTCAGATGAGGATGTGGAGAAACTGATGCGCGGACTCTCAATGCAAAAATTTAAGGACAGAGATAAGCAAGAGGTGCAGGGTTATTATGAACTTCTTGAAAATGTCTTTTCAGCATATGAAAAGATTCCTTTCTCAGAAAGCAGTATTCAACATCTTCACCGCGAGCTTTTAAAATATGTCGACAAAGATACTCTCCACCGTGGTAGCTATAAAAAAGTTGAGAGCCAAGTAGAGATGCTTGACGATACGGGCGCATCAGTGGCCGTTGTCTTTGCAACTACGCCCGCCTGGCTCACAGGAAAGGAAATGCAGGAACTAATGGAATGGACTCAAAACGCAATCGCGGAAAAGAAAATCCACACACTTGTCATAATTGCTAATTTCATTGTTGAATTTCTAAAGATTCACCCCTTCCAAGATGGAAACGGGCGTATGAGCCGAATACTTACAAATCTGCTCATGCTCCAGCACGGATATGAGTATGTCCCGTATGTGTCACACGAAAAACTTATTGAAGATAATAAAGCCGAATACTATATTGTGCTTCGTAAGAGTCAGAAAACATTTGGCACGAATACTGAAGATATTTCTCCATGGCTTGAATTCTTTTTAAATGTTTCATTGGCTCAGGCTAAGGAAGCGATAGCGCTCATATCGAAAGAAAGTATTGAAAAGCTACTTTCTCCAAAACAACTGCTCGTATGGCAATATCTCTTGACCACTGAAGAAGCGACACCGGGTGAAATTTCAAAAGCTACAACGGTCGCTCGACCAACAGTCTCTCAAGCAATAGGTACATTGCTTCGACTTAAAAAAGTTGAGCGTATTGGACAAGGTAGGACGACTCGATATAGGAGAATATAACCTAGTAGCTTATGGGCATGACTCCGGAGCAGATTAGTTTGTATAAGTTTCTTTTCCAAGGACGTGACGATGTATATGCACGGAGATGGGAAAAGGATACTAAAAGCGGATGGTCCCCTGCGTATGCTTTTGATTGGAATGAGTTTAATGCACACAGAGCGCACGGAGGTACCATTAAGGATTTTAAGAACAAAACACTCATTCCATTTACTCATGAAGTAATAGAAGGACACCTTACAGGCAAAGAAACAATTGGGATATATCCGATACTTCCAGATAACACATCCTATTTCATAGTTGCTGACTTCGATGAAACTTCATGGAAGATTGACGCGAGAAATTTGGTGTCAGAATGTGAAAGAAATAATCTGTATGCCTATGCTGAAATTTCTCGATCAGGAAAAGGTGCACATGTGTGGGTGTTTTTTGCAGAAACATACCCTTGTTTCAAAGCCCGAAAAATAATGCTCACGCTGATTGCAAAAATATCACCGCGTTCAGAATTTCAAAAAGAAGACAGTTTTGATCGTTTATTTCCAAATCAAGATACCGTATTGGATAGAGGTTTTGGTAATTTGATTGGCGCTCCTCTACAAGGTCAAAGAGTAATGGAAAAATGTACCGTATTCTACAATACAAAATCAGACGATATCTACGCAGATCAATGGGGGTTCTTAAGAACTATTTATAGGCATACTGTTTCTGAGCTTGATCGAGCTTATGAAAAAATATGTTCTAGCATCGTTGTTCAAGATTTAACCAATTCCGTGTCGAGCATTCATATTTTTGTTGATGGAAACATTACTCTCAACAGAAACGAGCTTTCGAAACCTATCATAAACTTTGTTAAGGAGAGTTTGAATATTTTTAACAAAGAATACGGGATGAAAAAGCGTCTAGGGAAGTCAACTTTCAGTACCGAGAGATACTTCCATCTTATTGAGGAAATGGGCGATACGGTCATTCTGCCTAGAGGATTTATAGCCCCACTTATTGAATTTTTAGATGAAAATGATATCTCTTATACACTCTCACAAACCAAACATGAATTTAATGATGTTTCATTTTCAAACACGATTGGTTTAAAAGCGGATCAGGAAAGTATAGTCACTCAAGTACTTAAAAGTCCAAACGGTATTCTGGTCGCTCCTCCAGGGAGCGGTAAAACGATAATGGCACTTGAAATTATTACTCGACTTAGAGTACCCTCAATTATTCTTGTCCATCGAAATCAACTTCTCCATCAGTGGGTCGAGCGAGTTGAACAATTCCTCGGAATCCCAAAGGCTCATATCGGCGTCATTTCGGGTACAAAAAAGAAACTAGGCAAACAAATTACAGTTGCATCGCTACAGAGTCTTGCAAGGTATAAGAATTTCGATGAAATTCGAAGCGAGTTTGGGGTTGTTATAATCGACGAATGCCACCATATTCCTGCAAAAACCTATCGTGAGACGATTCGTTCATTTAACAGCAGATATTGTTATGGGCTTACTGCGACTCATGAACGAAAGTTTAATCAACATCTCATTGCTGAACTCTGTGTTGGACCAGTACTTGCAGAAATGAAGTCATCCCCAGAAACAGAATCGAAAACGTTTGACATAAAAATCATTCCATCTCTTTTAGAACTACCTTTTCGATATAAAAATGATCACTATGAAATACTGGCGAAGACAATATCGTTCGACACAGCGCGGAATAGGTTAATTATTGACGCATTGCTTGACCACCTAAAACAAAATCGAAAGATACTACTTTTAACGGAACGAAAGGAACATATAGAAATACTGACGTTACACCTGCGTGAAGTGACGGAAATCATGACTTTATCTGGTGACGATTCTGCTCGGCAGCGGAAACTGAAACATGACCAGATAACGGCAGGCAATTTTAAAGTTCTTATTGCAACAGGACAACTCTTCGGAGAGGGTCTAGATATCCAAGGATTTGATGTGTTGGTGCTCGCTTTTCCAATTTCATTTGAAGGAAAGCTAAAGCAATATATCGGAAGGTTGCGAGGGAGTGGAATCAAATATATTGTCGATATCCATGATCCTCAGGTTGCTTTTCTAGAAAGGCAATTCAAAAATAGGCGAAAACTATATGAGAAAGAATTCGGCCTCAGCGCTTCTTCGTAAGAAACTTGATGTCTTCGTTTGATGGATCTGGAACGCTTCGATTTCTGTCCCATGCGATAGACAAAGCAATCGAATGAACACATGGTTCGCTGGATTGCGCATACATGGTCTTTGTGCAGGAATATCTCCAAGAAGGTATTCCTTTCCAGAAACCAAGCCATATTTCAAAGTCATCAATCTTACCAACACAAGAAGCAGTACCCCGCTTTGTAGCCTGAGGAAGGTATTCGTCAATCAACTTAAAAGCTTTGTCACTTGTAGCACGGTCTGACTCAGAAATTATCAGACGTGAAAAAGAAAATGCCATACTACAATTTTAGCAGATTTACATTCCTTTGATATTCAAACCAAGCAGAGCCGAAACCCTCTCGGTAGTGCTAAAGAGGTGCCTCAAAATATAGGCAAAGTACCCGAGATCGATTCTTATCGGGGGGCTATATTTTGTCGTCAAATTATCTTTATTTTAGGCCTTTCGATAGGCCTCGCTAGTATGTGCTCTCGCCAGGAATCGAACCTGGAGCGCTGGTACCGCAAACCAGCATTTTATCCATTAAACTACGAGAGCGAGTGAAGAATCTAGCAAAAGCGTTAGCTTTTATTTGAGT
>CAIMDH010000038.1 GCA_903839715.1 uncultured bacterium | reverse complement strand
GGCAGTGCTTATGATGTAGGCAGAGAACGTATTCGGCAAATTGAAGCAAAAGCTTTAAGGAAGATCCAAAGGCTCTTCTCTTATTGATAATATTAGAGTTCTTGCAGATAGAAACCTTGATAAAGTTGGTTCTTATCATGTACCAGGTCACACTATCGAAGTGTCTAAACCGCTTAGTGTCGAAGTGCATAAAATCCTTTCTGCTGACAGAGAGTATATGGAAGCAACTGTTAAATCAATCGATTTTCGTCATTATGAAGAAAATGCAGTTGATAATTGGATTAAGGTATATGACTCACGATTAAATGAGCTGGATCAGTCGCCGGGAGCAATTCAGGAATTTGAATTAATTCTGCAAAAGAAAAGATTATTGTTAGAAATTACGATTGATTATCTGACTAATATGGTTACAAATTTTAAAGGTGTAGCTAATGATAGTAATATCTATTGGACACAATTAAATGCCAACTTAAAAATGTATAAGGATACTATGCGATTAAGTAAATGGTAAGAAATAGGAATGTGACAATAAAAATCCATAATCTGTACCTGTGATGTACTATAATATACGCATTTGCGGAGGGTTGAGAGGTTATTAAAAACTGCTTGCAAATCTTTTCGACTCTGGTACTATTGCCGGACCGCACACAGATTATGTCTGTGCGTGGAGCGAACATAGTATTGCTCTTTCACACGTTTCGAGTGTTTATTCCAGGCGCGATTGTTCTCGCCGCTTAAAATGTACGCTCGAACATAGCTTTTTAGTAGCTGTGTGCGGATTATTAAAATAGTATCTTTCAGTAATATGGCAGAAACATTTGATCGTTCAAAGCCGCACATTAACGTAGGAACCATTGGTCACGTTGACCACGGCAAGACTACGCTTACAGCCGCAATTCTTACAGTACTTAACCAAAAGGGTGGTGGTTATAGTGCTACAACAAAGGGCGTTGACGAAATCGACAAGGCCCCAGAAGAAAAAGCACGAGGTATTACTATTTCTCTCTCACACTCTGAGTACGAAACTCCAACTCGACACTACGCACACATCGATGCGCCAGGTCACGCGGACTACATCAAGAACATGATTACTGGTGCTGCCCAGATGGACGGCGCAGTGCTTGTAGTAGCAGCAACAGACGGAGCGATGCCACAAACACGTGAGCACGTTCTTCTTGCTAAGCAGGTAGGTGTACCAAACATCATCGTATTTTTGAACAAGTGCGATATGGTTGATGATCCTGAAATGATTGAACTTGTAGAAGAGGAACTCCGAGAGCTTCTTACTAAGAACGGCTTTGATGGCGCTAACGCTCCAGTTATCAAGGGTTCTGGTCTACAAGCACTTGAGAATCCAGCTTCAGAATGGGGTGATAAGGTTATTGAACTTGCAAACGCAATGGATAGTTATTTCCCAACACCTGTTCGTGATCTTGATAAACCATTCCTAATGCCTATTGAGGACATCTTCTCAATTGAAGGACGTGGTACTGTAGTAACAGGTCGAGTAGAACGTGGTGCGGTTAAGGTTGGTGAAGAAGTAGAAATTGTTGGTATCAAGAATACTGCAGTTACAACAGTGACTGGAGTGGAAATGTTCAACAAGCAACTCGATCGCGCACAAGCTGGAGACAACGCTGGTATTCTACTCCGTGGTACAAAGAAGGAAGATGTACACCGTGGTCAGGTGCTTGCAAAGAAGGGCTCAGTAACACCACATACAGAATTTGAGGCTGAAGTATACGTACTCTCAAAGGATGAAGGTGGTCGTCACACTCCATTCTTCTCAGGCTACAAGCCACAGTTCTACATCCGTACTACTGACGTTACAGGAGATGTAACCCTCGCTGAAGGTGTAGAAATGGTGATGCCGGGTGATACTGCAAAGTTCAAGGTAAAGCTTGTAGCTCCAGTAGCGCTTGAAGATCAACAAAACTTCGCTATTCGTGAAGGCGGTAAGACAGTTGGTGCTGGTGTTGTAACAAAGATTGTTGCCTAACCATTATTCGTTTACGGTAACTTACACACTATGGCCACTGATACTACAAAAAAAGAAACAAAAGCTAAGGAAACAAAAACCGCCGCAGCTGGAGAGATAAATAAACTACGTATTCGTGTTCGTGCGTATGAGCACAAGATTTTGGATGCGAGTATCAAGCAAATTATCGACACCGCACTTCGCTTTGATGCGAAAGTGGTTGGCCCTATTCCTCTACCAACTGAGATTAAGAAGTACACTGTCAACCGCTCAACTTTCGTGTACAAAGATGCGCGAGAACAATTCGAAATGCGAATGCATAAGCGAGTGGTTGATATTCTCAATCCAGGACCAAAGGTAGTCGAGGCTCTAACGAACCTCTCACTCCCATCCGGAGTAAACATTGATGTGAAGATGATGTAGTATTCATCAGCCATTGAAACTAAAAACCACCCATGTACTGGGTGGTTTTTAGTTTGTCTGTTTTGTTTTGTCGAAAACTAGAAAGCGTAATAGACAATAAATAACGGTTTAACTTCTCATTCTGAATAGACAGTAATTCCGGTTAGACTTTTCGAGCGTTTTTCTGTGCTAACTTCTTGAATAATTCTTCCTTCAGCATACCAAGCTCAGTATGCAAACTCAATGG
>CAIMDH010000037.1 GCA_903839715.1 uncultured bacterium | reverse complement strand
CTTTTTTTAAGGGATTTTTTATTGCCCAAGAAAAATGTGCCCTGCGGCACATTTGTCTGGATTTGAAAAGCACAACGTTGCCGTAGGCAAGTGAGCTGGGGTCGAGAGTACTTACTAGAATAGGAGCGAAGCGTGAGAAGTGACCTAATGTCACTTCGCAAGACTCATTGAGGTATTTATGAGCGAAGCGAAGTAAATATCCAATGAGTGGACAGTTTCTGTAAGAAATTATTATAGTTAGTAACTCGTGACCAAATCCAGTCTTGGGCACAAAAGCGTAAACAAAAAACACTTCCTCTGGAAGTGTTTTTTGTTTAGCTAGCAATCTGCATTGCTGGCGGCGACTGTATGAACCGCATCTAGCCTGCGGCGAGCGAAAAACTTATCTATAATCTACGATCTATATACAATTTAGATATACTGTGACATAGTACTGCCTGGATACATAAGGCAATAGTGCCGAATGATCATTTTGAGGAGATGAATCTTGAATGATTTTTTCAAAGACGGCTACGACACTATCCACAAGGCCGGCAGGGCTCAGTTATTGCAAGGAGACATGACCACTTTTGGTGGTGTGACCGAAGCAATGAAACAAGAACTCATTGTGGCTATTCGGCCACTAACAGGTGTGGGCACGATGTACTTGCTTGACGAGCTAGCAGCACTTGAAAGCAGCGACTTCTCGTTCTTCTTGGCCGATCGTGACTTTCCGATACATGTCACGGTACAGGTATCGATCGGCGGCCTTGCTGCCGTAACAGTACTTGAAGTAGATTGCGTTCAGGTTAAAGAACTCACGTTCAATCGCTTACTGCTCGGTTCTGAGGGTAACATCTTGCTGGCGAACGAAGGTGTGCCGCGCGAGATCGCAAAGTGGCGCGGGTGGGCGAGTCAGGTCATGACTGAGTGTGGCGGGAAACCAAAGCCTTTGCCAATCTTGCATTCGACGCTGGCGCGCATCATGGGCCCGAAGGTGCCTAGTCTGGATGCTTCTACGCGATTGGTGGCACTGGTCGAAGACTGGAACAAACGCCTGCAGACTGAACCGTTGCGGTTTGTGTATAGTCATACCTACGTCGGAACGATTTACAACCTTTTGACCCTGTAACAACATGAGCGACGGAAGTCGACCTTACTGCGCATCAGCCCTGTCACAACTGTGTGATGGGGCTGAATTTTTGCATATACTTTAAAGATAACCCAAGCGACGCACAGACACATTGACAAAATCTATAAAGTGTGATAGCGTTTGCAATATGAAAAAGTGTATCTTTTTTCTCTTGGTTGGAGTCATATTATATCCCTTTGCGGTAGGTGCTTCCTATACTATGGAAAATTTTTGGACTACCGAGCATGAAGAGCCTGCTTGGTTTGAGTCTGATGGCGTGGGTGGGTTTTATGGAGAAACAGTAGGCGGAACCTCTTTTTCGCAGCATCCTGTGTTTACCAATACCGATATTAGACTACATAAATTTGCTATTGGAACGGCGTATTTTTATATCTCTGATCGAGGAATTATTCAGGCCGTAGATGATTTGCGAGCCCTATCGATTTACCTGAGTCTGAGCTAGAGTGAAGAAAGAAAAAGTGGTAGACAACGTATAAAAGAGTACTATGGTAAGTATGCTTCTTAAGAAAAAATTAGTACCACTTTTTCTTTTTCTACTAATGGCTTTTAGTGTAACCACAAAGCAGGCTGCTGCGGTGACGTCTGTTGTACAGGGTCGTGATATGCTCTTTGCACAGATTGAACAGTTGTTAGCGGAAGTAGCAAGACTGCAGACGCTGTTGACTCAGCGGCAAACTATAAATCGGGACGGAGTGCCGAAACCAAGCTATATTCCGTACGTGCCGGTACTTTTTTCTATGGAGTTTGAATCTGTTTACCTTGTTGAAAAGGGCCGTCTCGTCACTACTGTTCCTGGGAAAACAGTTTCTGCTACTGACGCGAAGTTGTTTACGCTTTTTGTTGCGACATTAGGAGAAGAAAATGTAGCAACCTATGTTAAGGAGTGGCGAGTTTTTTATAAACCTAAAAGTGACCTCGGCGCAGTCGTTGAATATATACCTGCGGCAGAGGCTTGGATGATAGGAGTGAATCGCGAAGGGTTTGTGGCTGGAGATAAAGAGATAGTGGCTTCATTTGCTAATTTGTTTATTCATGAATTTGCGCACATTTTGCTATTTAAAAAATCAGATTTTGAAACTAATTTTACGGAAAAGTTTTGGACTACCGCCGATCATACTCATGCTGCAAAGTTAGAACAAATATCTAGCACTGAGCGTTTCGCAATCCTTAGTCACTACTACGAAAATAATGCTACACGCTTCGTTAGTGATTATGCAACACTCAAACCAAGTGAAGATGTTTCAGAGACTTTTTTAGCATTTGTGCGGGAAGAAAAACCACTCGGTGTCTCTGTACAAGAACAGAAAATCCGGAGTTTTTATTCAGACACAGATTTTGTGGCACTGCGAGGTGTATTACGCGCCAACTTAATTGCCATTGGTGCTCTATAATAGGCACGTCATGACTACAAAAAGTATCTTACTCACAATGGCCGCCCTCTTAGGGGTGGGTACTATCTACACTGCGTATGTTTTTACTCATGCCCCAATCTCACCAGAGGTGATAGACACTCAGGTTGATTTAGTTATTTCTGAGCGCGCTTTCTTAGAGGTATATATCCCACACTTAGAAGCGGCTGTAGTTGCTGCGCAGATAGTGCTCGAAAAGGGAACTCGCCTTCGTCCGCTACATGATATTGCTGCCAAGATAACAGAAGAAAAGAAAATGGAAAGTGAGTATCTTAAAGCACGGTATCAAGCCTTGTACGGAGAGTACTATACACCAACTGGCGCGTATATCTCATCACTACGAGATCTTACTGAGTTATCTCAAGACGAGCACGAACGCGTCTTTTTGGAAGAGATGATACGTCATCATGATATTTCTGTTCAGTTATTGCAAAAGAGCTTGAACTTGCAAATGGACACAGAACTTGTTGAGTATTCACAAAAAGGTATCGCGAGTGCATTGGTTGATATTTCAAGTCTGCGCGACGTTTCGCAACTCTTGCCTCGGGACTAATCGGAACAAGTAAGGCTGTCAGTGCAGGTAGGGAAGTGGTTGCGTTCCCAGGCTACTATACCGCCCTCTAAATCAACTACTGAAGTAAAGCTCATAGCGCGCATGATTTCTAAGGCGTTGGCGCTACGGTTACCAGAGCGACAGTAGATGGCGTACTTCTTGCTCTTATCAAGGGCAGTTAGCTGCTGTCGGAAATCAGCGGCGGTGCTATCGATATTGATAGCATTGCTAAGATGTCCGGTTGCAAATTCTTCAGGGGTCCGTACGTCAATCACTACTGCAGCATGCTCCGTAATATATGTAGCAAAATCATGACTCTTTAATACGTGGAAAGTTTCCATAGATTTAATTAAAGGTGAATTACTCTTTGTTATTAATATCGACAAGGCCAGTAATCCGCAAGCGCTCAAAAATAGAGCGCTATATTTTTTGATGTTCATACAGATACTATTTATACAGTGATTCCATTTTCACATAAAAGTAGCTAAGGTCCTATTTATAATACGGTAATCCCTTTTGTGGTATGCTTCGGGCATGACAGTACTCCCAATGCTCGAAATCAAAGAGTTAGTAAAAATATACGGATCAGGTGCGAATGCTAAAACCGCTGTAGCAGGAATATCACTCACTATTCCCCGCGGTAGTTTCTTTGGGTTACTTGGCCCAAACGGCGCTGGCAAAAGTACTATTATTCAGTGTGTTACCGGGATTACCCAACCAACTGCTGGGCAGATTTTGGTAGATGGTACAGATGTTGTTAAAGAATATAAAAAAGCGCGGACAAAAGTTGGTCTTTCACCACAAGAATTTAATGTCGATATTTTCTCAACCCCAGTTGAACTGATGGACTATATGGGAGGCTACTATGGTATCCCAAAAGAGCAGCGCCAGACAAAGATAGAAGAACTCATCGCGCGCTTTGATCTAGAGGCGCATCGCGACCTTAAGTTCCAAAAACTCTCGGGTGGACTCAAGCGGCGTGCCATGTTGGGACGAGCGCTTATTCATACTCCAGACTTACTTATTCTTGATGAACCGACGGCTGGTGTTGATGTGGAGCAGCGTCGTGATCTATGGGCGTATCTCAAAGAACTCAATGAACAAGGTAAGACTATTATCTTGACCTCGCATTACCTAGAAGAGGTACAGTATCTGTGTAAGGACATTGCGATTATTACTGCAGGTAAAATTGTGGCGGAAGGAACAAAAGAAGATTTTGTAACTAAAGAGGGAAGTTTAGAGACAGCGTATCTAAAAATTATTGAAGCATCTAAAACAAAAACTGTATGAGTATAAACTGGATTGGCCTCTATACGATGGTACGGCGCGAGGTGAAGCGGACACTCCGGGTAGTGGTACAAACATTAGTGGCGCCGGTAATATCAGCAACCCTCTACATATTTATTTTTGGTACAGTCATCGGAACTCAGATTTCGGCCGTAGCCGGCGTGCCGTACATTAACTTCGTGTTCCCGGGTATCCTCATGCTCGCAGTCATTAACGCTTCTTTTTCGAGCGCCTCTTCAGCATTGTACTTTATGCGCTTTACACGAGGGATTGAAGAAATTCTGATTGCACCGTTTTCGTATCTGGAAATGCTCTTCGGGCTAGTTGGTAGTGCAGTGATGCGCGCACTGATGGTGTCATTTCTTATTTTGGCAGTAGGGGTACTTTTTGGAGCCGTATCATTACTACACCCGGTGCTATTTGTGGGGTATGTGGCAAGTATTGCGGCTATCTTTGCTATTCTCGGTATTATAGTGGCATTGTGGGCTGAGAGTTTTGAGCAGCTCCAAGTAATGAATACTTTTGTTATTACGCCACTGACATACTTGGGTGGTATTTTTTACTCCATTACGTTTCTGCCAGCGGTGGCAGTGACACTTACTAAACTCAATCCATTTTTCTATTTTGCTGACGGGATTCGCTTCAGCATGATTGGGGTCAGTGAAGCGAGCGGGTTGGTAGGGGCGGGAGTAATTATTACTCTGCTTATCGGATTAGGGATACTAATTGTCCAGCTCTTTAAACGGGGGTGGAAAATTAGATCGTAATAAGGTCATAGTAAAAGCCGCACCCCCAAGGGGTGCGGCTTTTATTTTGACCTTACCCTTTACGTCTAGTGACTGAAGAGTAGTAGGCGAGTAGTACAAAACAGAGACCAATAAGACCAGTTACTACTTCAGGGACATGGAACACGAGATTACCAAGCATAGCTACCGCTAGTCCAAGAATCGCCCAGTGGGCACCATGCTCCAGGTAGATGAGTTCAGTCAGTGTATTTTGGCGCACAAGGTAGAGAGTAATTGAACGAACAAAATACGCACCAATACCAAGACCGATCATTATGATAATAAGGTTATTGGTAAGAGCAAACGCACCAATGACACCGTCTAGTGAAAAGGCAGAGTCAAGAATATTGAGGTAAATAAAGAGTGAAGCACCAGCGGTTGCAATATCGTCACCTTCAAGTGATAAGGACCCCGCAATCCCTTCCATGATAATAAAAAGAACTAATCCGATTAGTCCGGAGATAAGTACGGTGGCTTGGTCGTAGTTGGTCAGATAGGAGAGGCTAGTTAGAAGTACGATTGCAAGTGCGATTTCGATTGCTTCGATATGACCCCAACGCACAAGGTGTTGCTCAACAATATGTATCCAGTGCACGGACTTTGCTTTGTCAAAAAAGTATTTCAATGACACCATAAGTAAGAAAATACCACCGAAGGCAGTAATCGAACCATGGACCCCATCAAGTAAGCGTCCGTATTCTGTGGGGTCAGTGAAGACTAGGTTGGTAATATAGAGCGGGGAAGCAAACACCGCTGCGCTCACAATAAGAATTGGTAATACAAAACGGGTGCCAAAAACAGCGAGGAGAATTCCCCAGGTCAGAAAGCGCCTCTGCCAGAGCGGACTCATTCGCTTGAGTACTCGAGCATTAACTACGGCGTTGTCGAACGATAGGGTGATTTCTAAAACAGAAAGAATAATCACCAGCACCAAGGCAGCGGTGCCAAGGCTGTACCCGACAGCTGCAAATGCGAATAAACTGACCATGACTGGCCAGAAGAAAAAGTGTTTATACAATGATTTCATAGGTACCAAAGATAGCTTGTTCCAGGAGAAGATACAAGCTAGAAATACACTTAGGCCTTAAGACCGTAGCGAGCTTGCCAGATACCGACACTGAGGCAGATGAGTGCCAGAATAAATACAGTAGTAAATCCTTCATCGTTACTGATGGTTTTGATATCAATAATAAAAGGGAGAATGAGTGCGCCGAGAGCTGCTGCGCTACTAGCAAAGACTTTTACCCGCAGCGAAGACCATAATACGGTTAGTGGCGGTATGCCAGCAGCTACCTGAGAGACTTCATGATTGGCGCGAAAAGCGGGATACCAGGTGGTGAAGAAGTGGTCGTGCACTGTTGGAGGGGTTTCGATTGATTGCCCGCGCCGCGCGAGTATTTTGGCGGTAAGAAAAATATTAATACAACCAGCCAAAATCCAGCCAACAAAAATAGCAAGAATCGTACCGAGAAAGGTGAGAGTGCCACCTGCTTGTGCGAGTATGGCAGCCAGAAGAATAAACGTAGTGCCGGGAATAAAATTACCGACAATATAGAGACCCTCAAAGAATACCGCGGTAAAGGCCGCGAGATAGACATACCAACCTTCAGTGTGTTGCATAAAAGCGACTAAATCCTCTACGCCAGGAATACTAATGTCGAGTAATCCAAGAGCGCTGTATAAAAGGAGAAAACAGCCAGATAAAATCCAAACCGTCCCCGAACGTTGTGTGTTGTTAAGTGACATATGTTAAGTATAGCAGAGTGTTTTCGAGTGGAATTTTAGATAGGCAACTTAATAATATTAAGACATACTTTTCTAGAGAATGTAATACATGACGTTTTTAATTCTGCTATAGTGGCACTTGGTTCGTTTCTTTTAAAGGAGTGACAAAATGGGTACAGAACGTAGTGTTTTAGGCTATGTTGTGGTTGTGAAGCCATATCGTAAACATGGTAATGGCGCCAAAGGTGGTGGGCGACTAGGTAGTACTGGCAAAAAAAGCTCGCTCTACAAAATCAATAGTGCGGGCGTTCGAGAACTAGTGGCTAGTACGGAAGGGGCAACAGCTAAAGCGGTCTTGAAAGACCTTCGTTCCACCACTAGAATTATTCCTCAGTATGTCGCCATTAGTCATAATGGCGAGACTTTCTTCTAGTATCGGTTGTCTTAAGTATCAAAAAATCGCGACTCCAAGTGTCGCGATTTTTTTAGTTTAGTTATAAAAGTATATATATCTTACTTAGAATAAGTGATTATACTGGGGTATTATGCCAGAAACTAAATAGGATACTTATTGATGACTGCTAAGAATGTCTTTTCAGTTTCTGGTGTGACGACGTAGAGTAAATCTGAGACCCCGTTGTCGAGACCTGTATCTTGTACATAGCGTTCACGAATATGATCAAGATGTTGTTTAGTGAAGATGTCATTTGCCCCCATACCAAAGTAATTTTTGAATTGGGCCATGCGCTCGGCTATTTCCATAGGATTACTCACGTATGAAGGAGCAATTCTTTCAATTCCGTTTGTCTGGCGTAAGGCATTTAGTTTGGTAATGATTTTGTTGTCGATTGAGCTTTGTATTTCTTGTCTGTCATACGATGAGACAAAATCTCTTAGGCAGTGACCCTTCTCATGAGCCTCAATGATATTTTTCTGTCGATTAGAGAGTGGGGTGTTAGTATGTTCTGCATCACTAAATACAGCGCCTACTCCCATATTCCCCATATTGCCTAGATTTTTTCCTCTGCTCCCGAATGATTCAGCCGGTCCAACTTCAGTCATGGAAAATACATGCTCGATATTTTTTTCGTATTCGTCAATTTGATCTTGATAGTGTACTTTTGGCATCTCTCGTCTACTGACCATCGCTGGGTCGTCTTTCATGTACTTCATCGCTTCCGTTCTTTCGAGAATAAATTTTTCTTTTGTGATTGGGTCAATAAGTCGTTTGTATAATAGATTGGTCCAATCCCCTGGATAATTTGCCGAGGCAGTAATTGCTTCATGTTTAAGGGCTTTGCGCTCAGCGATAAGTAAATTGATTTCAGCTTCACTGAAATCATCCACATTTTCAATCAAATGCAGACTGTTTAATCTGTCTTCAGTGGCAGCTAATTTTTTAGCCACATTTTCGTTACGGATAGTGTACTCTGTAACCGCTCTGTCATCTTCTTGCTGTTTCTCAGGTGAAATATTTTTTGATTCAGAAACAGCGCCTTCTCCTGATTTTCCGTATGTGTCGTCAATAAAATCAGATTCCGTATAATCACTTTCAGGCGTATCTGTTGGCACTGCTTCAGTTTTTATTTTCGGTATTGAAGTAATTGATTCAAGATTCATAGTAAAAGTATAGCAGGTTCCATTACAGACGGTAGATATTTAAAATAAGATCGCAGCCTCAAGAATTTAAAGTAAACTAATTGATTGAAAGCAGACAGCAATAGGAGTACCAACAGAAACCGTTGAGGTAGAGGAGGAGGTGTATCCGCAGTAAACAAAAGCCACCGTACGGCGGATTTTGTTTAAGATAGGATAATTTTACTTCAGACGTCTCCCAGAGATTGAGATGTAACGGTTGATTGAGAAAATCATTGAGAAGTGATAGTATCTCTCCGCGAGTGACTTTGACCTTGTTCTGTCTCTTTCCTGAGATGTGGAACTTCTTCTCCTTCACCCACCCATTGGCGGATTTTTTAATCTTTGTCTCTTATAATTATTCCTCTTTTTATGTCAACTGCTGTCACAAAAAAAACGAGTTTTGATGAAGCCCATGTTTTGCACACTTTGCGACATTATCTTCCAACCCAAGGCCCGTTAAAAGATTTTGTTCACCATAACACTCTTCACGCCTTTCAGGATATGAAGTTTTATGATGCTATTTTTAAAGCTTCTGAAATCTTTGGCTACCAAGTCACTTTTTCTTTATCTGAATATCGTCAACTGTATGCACAAAAGCGTATTTCCGAAGATATACTCGATCGCGTTATTTGTGAACGGAAGGGAGACGAGGTGGTACAAGAATGGAAGGAAAAGGCTATTAATCAAACGTACGATTGGAGTATTCCGCAGCGAGTTGGGAAGCTGCGTCGGGAATGGAAACATTGGTACTCTATAGATTTGGATGATTTGGTTCAACCGTTACTCTTTCGTATTCTCTGTAGCTATCTGGACCAGGGTATTGCTATTTCTCCCTTTCCTTTTGAACAGACAGGACTCCTAAACGCCGTGCGTACCTTAGAGCAAGGTAGCTTCGTGAGTTTTTTTAAAGGCAAGCGGGCTCGCACACTTCTTCAGGATCGTTCATGTACCATAGAACAATTACTTTCTATCGTAGTAGGAGAAAAAAAATACTTTGAAACATACCTATATGATCAACAGTTTTTTCATCGAGGATGGTCTGGAATTGTGGCCACGATAGAAGAACGTCCGGAAACCCTCTATTATCCTAAAAATATCTCCCTTCGTGATTTTATTCACTTGGAACTTCTTCTTGAAATTGATGCCCTTGATCATGCGTTGGGGGAGGGGTGGCAGCCACTCGGTCTAAAGACAAACATCGTCCCTGTCGATATTTTTACTGACGTGAAGTCAACTGAAGTGCAGGAAGTCCTCAAAATTTGGCAAGATGCTTTTGAGTGGAGTTACTACGATATGGTACTCCAGGGTATGCAAGCAATAACAGATCGCGGGCCGCAGGTCTCTTCTTCGCAACAGAAGAGTTTTCAAGCTATCTTTTGTATTGATGAGCGAGAATATTCTTTACGTACATATATTGAAAGTGTCGACCCAGGTTGTGAGACACTCGGTGCTCCAGGATTCTTTGGTGTCGAATTTTATTTCCGCCCCGCGCATGCGAAGTTTAATGAAAAACTCTGCCCAGCTCCAGTTACTCCGCGTTACCTTATTAAGGAGGTGGAAAATGAAATGAAGCACAAACGACCAAAAGAAATTATGTATAGTAAACATACTCACACCTTTGTTCGTGGGTTTGTTTCTTCGTATTTTCTTGGTCTGGCTTCCTTGGGAAAATTGTTAACTAACTTACTCCGTCCCACCATGAGTCCGGCTATTGCTGATGCCTTTTCACACATGGACCCTCAGGGGAAACTTACCATTCTCTATAGTGGGGAACGGGATACTACCCATGACTTACAAATAGGCTTTACTGTGGAAGAAATGGCTGTCCGGGTTGAAAAAATCCTTCGGGGGATTGGATTGACTCATAACTTTTCTTCATTGGTGTACCTACTTGGTCACGGATCCAGTAGTGCCAACAATCCTCATCACGGAGCACATGACTGCGGAGCATGTAGTGGTCGCCCAGGAGCAGTTAATGCCCGGGTCTTTTCTTGGATGGCAAACTACACTCCAGTTCGCACGCTCTTAAAAGAACGTGGTATTTCTATACCTGCAGACACTCAATTTTTAGGTGGGCTGCATGACACTGCTAGTGATGAGATTGCCTTTTATGATGAAGAAATTCTTTCAGAGGATAATCGGCGAGAACACGAGAAGAACAAAATTCTCTTTGAAAGAGCACTCGACCTGAATGCTAAAGAGCGATCAAGGCGCTTTATGTCCATTAATACAAAAAATTCTCTTAAACAAATACGAAGGGATATTAAACGTCGTTCGGTCTCTTATTTTGAACCGCGGCCGGAGCTTGGTCATGGAACGAACGCCATCTGTGTGGTAGGGAACAGAGACCTCACCAAAGATCTCTTTCTCGATCGCCGAGCTTTCCTTAACTCTTACGACTATACAAGTGATCCTGACGGAAAGATTTTGGCTGGGGTTATCGCTCCGCTCCCTGTAGTCTGTGGCGGAATCAATCTAGAGTACTATTTCTCTCGGATGGATAATTCCAAACTAGGGGCCGGGACAAAGCTCCCTCACAACGTCATGGGACTGATCGGCGTTTCTAATAGCAGTGATGGTGATTTACGTGCAGGATTACCACTGCAAATGATTGAAGTACATGATCCGGTTCGATTACTAATGATTGTGGAGCAGGATCCTCAGGTGGTACTGTCTGTCATTTCTGCTACACCTGCACTGTATGAGTGGTTTATCAATGAATGGGTACATCTAGTGGTGTATGACCCTCATGCTACTTCTTTCTTCCGTTTTAATAACGGTGCCTTCGTACCGTACACACCGCTCAAAGGAGAAGTTAGTTCCGTAGAGGACATTAGTAAGACGATAGAGTCAGTCTCTGGAATGGAATCCAATTATATTTTGGATGCCACTAAAGAGAATATGTCCGTTCATATCCTTAAAAAATAACAGTATGACATTTTCCTTAATCGCGTTATTTGTACTCATCCCACTCCTTGGATTTTTTGCCTGCCTACTCATACCCAAGAAACAGGAGAAACTTATTGCTCGCACCGCTTTCTTTACCGTTCTCGCAGACTTCTTGCTCTTTATCT
>CAIMDH010000036.1 GCA_903839715.1 uncultured bacterium | reverse complement strand
GGCCTGGGTGGCTTTTTTGGAACAGACATTCCTGATTTCCTTCCCCTACAAAACTCTATATGAAATTTATTCATATAGAGTTTTTATTTTCCCTCCATTTTTTCATCAATACGCTTGATATCTTTCTCTAGCGATAAGGCGTATTATGGGTTATGGCTTTTTGGGACAAAATAACCTCACGCGGTAGCGTCGACGATCGTCGAGGTATCGTTGGTGCTTCGGGTATAGGTATAACCGGTCTTTTACTCTTGATGGGGGTTACGTATCTGCTCGGCGGTAATCCCCTACAGGTACTCTTAGAACAAGGCCCTGCCCAGTTACAAGAACAAGTTTCGGAAGAAGATGCCTCACAATACGCAGGGATAGATTCATATGAACTATTTGTATCGCAGGTCTTAGGCTCGGCCAATGACATGTGGACTACCCAATTTTCTACCTTTAACAAACAGTATCAGCCGACAGAGCTCGTCCTCTTTAGAAAGTACACTCAATCTGAATGTGGTGGTGCCAACGGTCTAGCTGGTCCTCATTACTGCCCAACAGATGAGAAGGTCTATCTAGATGAAACGTTCTTTGTAGAGTTACGTGATTAGCTTGGTGCCAGGGGTGGTGACGTTGCAGAAGCATATGTCATCGCACATGAAGTCGGCCATCATGCACAAAACCGGCTTGGCATTCTTGGTACAGAAACAATGAGTAACAGACAATCAATAGAGGTAGAACTTCAAGCTGATTGTTTTGCAGGACTCTGGGCGTATTCAATTAAAGACCAAGGGGTATTGGAATTTTTGGTGAGATTAACGAAGCGATTGATGCCGCTGCCGCTGTTGGTGACGACTGGATTCAGGAACGAACGGAAGGAGAAATCCAGCCCGAAACCTGGACCCACGGCTCATCAGCTGAACGCGTTCAAGCCTTCAATGAAGGCTACACGAAAGGATCACTGAGTGCTTGCTTGGCGTATACAGGGAATACTCTATGAACCTCCATAAGCAATTCTTGCAGCTCGGGATTACTAACATTTTACTTCTAGTAATTACCCTCTATGCGCTCTCTATTCAAAATTTTGAAATGGCGTTTGCGGGCGGGCTCATGCTGTTAGTATCTTTAACTCCTATTTACCTTAAAGCAGCTCACGACGTATATATACCAGCAGTGTTTATGTATGCGGCAGTGGTCTTCATTTTTTCTTCTGTTTTCCTCGGCCAGTTTGGTGGACTCTATGACCGCTGGCATTGGTTTGATGCATTTCTACACTTCATTTCTGCACTTGCCTTTGGACTCGCCGGCTTTCTTCTGCTCTTTGTGTTTTATGTCCACAATAAACTCAAACTTCCGAAAGCGCTTATACTCTTTTTTGCATTTTTCTTTTGTCTGGGGGTCGGTGCCTTATGGGAAGTTGTTGAATACGGAATTGATTATGCGCTAGGTACGAATATGCAGGTAAATAGTCTCGATGACACAATGATTGACATGATACTTAACGGACTAGGTGCAACTGTAGCAATTATCGTATGTTCTATTTACATGAGTAAAGTGAGTGTACCGGTCATTGATGATGTGGTAGAAGCATTAACAGAAGAAATTATCGAAGAAAATGAAGTAGTAACAAAAACGACCACTAATGATTCTGAATTATCTTCTAAATCTAGTTAGAATACCAAGTCTGTAATTTAAGTAAGGTGTGATTTATAGAAAAGCCCCGAAGAATATATTCATCGGGGCTTTACAATTGCGGTATATACCTGATACTACGCATTTTTAGCAAAGCGATCGCGCGCAATTATTCCAAGCGGCTTAAAGGCGCCAGCCATACTGAGACCAAAGTTTCGTCCCGTCGACTGTGCATAGTTAGTATACAGTGACGGACCAATTTGAGCAGCGAACTGTCGGTACGGCACCGGGCGACGCAATCGATATTCAGGATAGAATACAAAAAGTAAAAAAGCTGAGTTGGCACCGGCAAGTAAATGCTCTGGGTTACTATCTTCCATATATGCATCAACATGTTCAGTTACTCCCAGACTACCCTGATTTGGAACCGTAGCAAACGTAGCCAAAAGATCTGAGACAAACCATACTGAAGAAAGAACACTTCGCGAAAAAAGTTTTTTACGAAATACTTCATCAGCAATCTCTTTTTGAAACCACGCTTGTATATTATGTAGACCTATCACAGTCAAACCATTTTCCGTCTCTTCAATTACCCGTGTACGTAGTTGGTGAGCTTGAGTAAACAGTCGCCCAAAGTCACCGTCAACGACAGCTTCCTGTCGTTCTTTTACTGCTTGAGTAAAAGAGATAATTTTTGCGCTCATAATACACTCCTTTTTAAGTACAAAGACTTCCTACACTATGTTGGTTAGTGATTAGTTTGTCAATCATCACCAGAAGTTAAAAAAACGCATCTTTTTTATAAAAAATAGACACGATATGTATCATGTCTATTTTAATGGATTTGCTTCAAATAATAATGCCGAAGTACTTTCATCGAACTGATTCTGTGCGCAAAATGAGCGCACTAACATTTTTATGCAGTGGTGCAAAAATTTTTGTAATGTTCGCCAAACCTTCGGCTTCGTCCTGCTGCAAAGACTGCAGCGCGTTCTTACGCAAACGTGCAGGTACTTTTCTGTGATTTTGCGTCCAGTCTGTTGGCACTACTTTTATTACACCTTCCAAAAAGTCTGCAAACTCATTTGACCCGTCCAAAATTGCTGTCGCAAGTTCTTGCAGCTCATCTGTTTGATGTTGCTCCGCTCTCACAAATTCCTCTTTGAGAACGAGTAGCTGCTTAAGAATATATGCTTTCAATGCTTGCCGATTACTCGGCAAGCATTCGCAGTTCCAGCAAGACCACCATCATTTCCAAACTTGTTAGACTTGCCTGAGAAACCCGGCCATAACTTACCAAGAAAGAACTATTACACATTTTGAACCCTCCTTCTAATAATGAACAAAACAAAATAATTAATACTATTAAATTAAGAATATGTCAAAAAAATATGCCTTGGAGTAACTCTGAGCATTCTTTTTTATAGATAGCTATGTTACCCT
>CAIMDH010000035.1 GCA_903839715.1 uncultured bacterium | reverse complement strand
TTCACGCAAAGCACGGACAGCGCCTTGTTCTACAGTCTCTTCATCTGCTACCTTACTCTTAGAGAGAGTCCAGTGTCCAAAAATATCATGTATAAGCGCAAAATACATCTCACCATTTTCTTCAGCATACACAACAGCACCCGAAAGTCGCTCAATTGGCATTTGATCAAAAGGTACGTCTTTTTTGCGACGCTTA
This sequence comes from uncultured bacterium, assembly GCA_903839715.1. Taxonomy (GTDB): domain Bacteria; phylum Patescibacteriota; class Minisyncoccia; order Phycocordibacterales; family UBA918; genus OLB19. The sequence goes on along the minus strand of CAIMDH010000035.1, from coordinate 7,366 downwards.
CTAATTTCTTCTTTACCTGGTTCGCCAATCTCTTTATAGACCGCACCCAGTACACCATTAACAAAACGACTACTGTTATCACCACCAAACTGCTTCGCGAGTTCAATCGCCTCATTGATAGCAACTTTAGCAGGGACTTCAGAACGTTCGGCAAATAGTAACTCAAAAAGCCCGAGACGAAGAATATTTCGGTCAACGGGTGAAATACGGTCGATAGGCCACTCAGGTGCGGCCTTGGAAATTACTAAATCTAGTTCTGGTTGTTTACCCAAAATACCAGTCAGGAGACGCTCCATAAAAGGACGATCGGTTTTGTTTGGGGCAAATTCCTCAATATTTCTATCAAGAATAACGATGACTTCTTTTTTTTCTACTGCATTTAAATCCCACTCGAAGAGGGCTTGAAGAACGATACTGCGTGAAAGGTGCCTATTTGCCATAAAAAATGTACTAAACTTTACTGAGAACAGTGTACCACGTTCAGGATACTAAAAGGAGTTAAATCCACAAAGACCCCGCAAGGGGTCTTTGTCTAAAATTATTTTGCTGGTTCACTAGCTGGAGCTTGCTCTGCTACCTGGCCTTGAATCGCTTCCTTCTTAGCAAGGATACGCGCTTCTCGATCCTTCTTTTTTGCTGCTAGATCTATTACTACACGTCCTTTGTAATATCCACAATCAAGGCACATGTGGTGTGGGCGGTGATGAGCTCCACAGTTCTTACAGACAGCCAATTCAGGCGCTGTAAGTGCGTGATGTGCGCGTCTGTTGGCGGTGTGTGACCGCGTATGTCGCATTCGAATTACCATAGTGGGGCAACTATACCAAATCCACACAAAAACGCAACTAGTTTCGTGCTTTTCTATGATTTGACGTACCGGCACGTATCCACTCTTAGCAGTAGCACCGAGCAGAAGCACCGCCAGGCCATTTACTTACCTGGTCCTCGCTCCGGATCATTGTCGCTGCGGAGGCAAGCAAATGGCCTGGCGGTGCTTCTTGACTACCCTAATTAGTGCTCTAAGCCACTCTATATTTCAAACAATTTTTGCAAAAACTTGCCCGATGTTCTTTGGAAAGACCATATTTAGTAATAGCGGCACGGTGCTTTGCGGTTCCATACCCTTTATGGGTTGCTAGGTCGTATGTTGCGTAATCGGGCTTTTTTGCCAGTTTGACCATGTACGCATCACGTGTCACTTTGGCATAAATCGACGCCAAACCAATCACCGCCTCTTTGCTGTCACCTTTGATAATTGTCTCCTGTTGCAAAAAATACCCCGGTGCCTTCAAGCCCCCGTCAAGCAGGACAAGGCAGTCCCCAGGCTTCGCTCCGGACCGATCCAGGACTTCATGTAAACCCTCGGCCAAAGCTTCACGGATTACTACTGCAATACCCCGCGCATCTATCTCCTTCGCTTTCTTAAAAATAACCGTAGCAATAATTCCGTTCTCTACAGCTACTGTTTCGGCCACCCTATGCACCGCCTCCCGTTTTTTCTCACTCAAGGCCTTACTATCACCCACTCCCGGCACCAGTCTCCAATCAAAGCCGACCGGTACCAGCACCACTCCTACTGCCACCGGCCCAGCCAGTGGCCCCCGCCCCGCCTCATCGATACCAATAATGTACCTAGTCTTTTTCATAAAGTACCCCGAGTATACCAATAAAACACCAAGGAGCGAGCCCGCCGCTAAAAAAAGATGTTGCTTAGGAGAGTTCCTAGGCAGAGCAGTCCTGTTTGAGCAGCGAGTTTTTTCCCACCAAGGAGCGAGCTCTGCCGCTGAAACAGCATTGCGGAAGGGTCTTCTTTGTAAGGAGTAAGTTTCAAAAATCACAACTGTTTGAGCGAAGCGAGTTTTGTGATTTTTGACAAAACATACGACTATACAAAGAAAGACCGTGGAGCATTCTGCTGTTTTGGCGGCAGGGCGAGCGGATGTTATAGTAGTCCCATGTCAGAACCTGCCACCACCACACCCCCTATCTTCGCCCACCTCCACGTCCACAGTCACTACTCTCTCTTGAATGCCCTGCCTACCCCAAAGGAATTAGCAGCTGCGGCCAAAGCCGACGGCCAGACTGCGCTCGCCATCACCGACAATGGTGCCCTCTATGGTGCTATTGATTTTATGAAGGCATGCAAGAAGGAAGGTATCAAACCTATCATTGGTATCGATGCCCACCTTGCTCCTCGTACTCGTCACGACAAAGACCCTATTGATAAACCCCGGGCTCGGGTTGTACTACTCGCAAAAAATTTTGTTGGATACCAAAATCTGATACAGCTTGTCACCCTCTCCAACCTCGAGGGTTTTTACTACAAGCCTCGCCTTGATGAAGAGCTACTGGCCGCACACAAAACTGGTCTAGTGTGTATTATTCCGTCTTTCGCCGGCGAAGTGGCTCGCGCTCTTAAAGATGGTGACATCGCATACGCCAAGAAAAAACTCACCTGGTATAAAGAACAGTTTGGTGATGATTGCTATTTAGAAATTACTCACCATCCAGAAATACTCGACCACCAAACCCTACAACAGAACATCATTGCCCTCGCGCGCGAGACCAACACACCACTAGTAGCGGCACATGACGTCTACTATCTCAAACCCTCAGACCGTGTTGCTCGTGAAGTGATGATAAAAATACAGAGCGGTGGCATTGTCGATATTAGTGCCGAGTCTGAGCGTGAAGAAGACTTTTCATTTATCACCCAAGCTCAGGCTGCCGAGTATTTTAAAGACACTCCAGACGCTCTTACAAACACCATCAAGATTGCAAACGAATGCACAGTTGAAATCGAAATCGGAACACATTGGTATTTCCCTGACTACGAAATAGCTAGTGGCAAAAATCCTGACGACGAACTACGCGATACCGCCTATGCGGGAGTAGCCTGGCGTGGATTATCGCTCGATGATGAAGTGGTAAAAAAGCGTCTTGATTACGAACTCGAGGTCATCAGTACCAAAGGCTACGCCAAATATTTCCTCGTCGTTGGTGACCTATTACGTGAGTCACGCGAGCGGGGCATTCTTACCACCATTCGAGGATCAGTAGCAGGCTCCCTCACTACCTATGTACTAGGTATTACGAATGTAAACCCGATTGAATACAAACTTCCCTTTGAACGCTTCCTCAATCCGGAACGACCGTCCGCTCCCGACATCGACATGGACTACGCTGATAATCGGCGTGATGAAATTATCGAGTATGCGAAGAGTAAATATGGCGCAGACAAAGTAGCACAGATTGGTACCTTCGGTACGATGATGGCGCGGGCTGCCGTGCGTGACGTAGCACGCGCTCTTGGCCACCCCTATTCTACTGGTGATCGTATCGCCAAACTCGTACCGATGGGTAGCCAAGGCTTCCCGATGACACTAAAGAAAGCTCTCGAAATCGAACCTGATCTAGCCGATCTCTACAAAAAAGATAGCGAGGCACGAGAGGTCATTGATCTAGCCAAGCAAATCGAAGGACGAGTACGGCACCTTGGTGTCCACGCCGCTGGTGTAGTAATCGCTCCTACACCTCTCAATCAATTTGTCCCAATCCAACCCGACCCGAAAACTGGCAAATTCATCACCCAATACGAAATGAAGTCAGTTGGAGAAGATGGAGTAGGACTACTTAAGTTCGACTTTCTTGGAATCAAAAACCTCGCCATTTTGGCAGACGCCGTAAAACGTGTGAAGAAAATTCACGATGTGGATATTGATATTGAAAACATTCCCCTGGCTGATCCGAAGACTTTTAATATCCTAGCCAAGGGAGAGACCATGGGGCTCTTTCAGTTAAATGGTTCTGGTATGACGGCTTTCCTTAAACAACTCAAGCCTTCTACTATTCATGACATCAACGCGATGGTAGCACTTTATCGTCCAGGACCAATGGAGTCTATTCCGCAATACATCGAACGTAAACACGATCCTGCACTAGTGTCGTACCTTGATCCAAGACTCAAACCTATCCTCGAAGTATCTTATGGTGTTATCACCTACCAAGACGATGTTATGACAATTGCGCGCGAGCTTGCCGGCTACTCTTGGCTCGAAGCCGACATGCTTCGTAAAGCGATGGGTAAGAAAATTCCCGAAGTAATGGCCGCTGAAAAAGATAAACTCATGCAGGGCTTTAAAGAATTTGGTAACCTGCCAGCGCATATTGGTGATAAACTCTGGCTCCTCATTGAACCTTTTGCTGCCTATGGATTCAACAAAGCGCACGCTGCTTCCTATGGACGAGTCGCCTACCAGACCGCCTACATGAAGGCCAACTTCCCGGTTGAGTACATGTCAGCTGTCCTAACTGCTGACTCCGGCGATACAGATAAGATTTATGAAATCATTCACGAATGTGAACGCATGGGCGTGACAGTACTGCCCCCGGACATCAACGAATCGTTTGGCGACTTCTCTGTAGTGCCCGGCAAAAACACTATCCGTTTTGGTCTCACTACCATCAAAAACTTTGGTGAAGGTATTTCTGAAGCCATTATTACGGAGCGCAAGAAAAACGGACCGTTCACTTCCCTCGCTGAATTCCTCTCCCGTATTCATGACCGCAATCTCAATAAAAAATCCCTAGAGGCCCTTATTGTTACTGGTGCACTCGATACTTTTGGTGAACGTGGCCACATGCTCGCCAATATCGAAACTCTACTCATCTTCAACAAAGAGCAAGTGGCTGAAAAAGCCTCCGCCCAAGAATCTCTCTTTGGTATGGGTGGTGGTACTTCTCATACACTTAAGCTAGCGGCAGCGGAACCAGCGGCAAAAATCCAAAAACTCATTTGGGAAAAAGACTTACTTGGTGTCTACGTCTCTGGTCATCCGCTTGATGAATTTGAGGCCGATATTGAGAAACGTCCAAAGCTGCATGAAATAAAACAAGCCGTAGTCAATAAGGAGGAATTGGCGATTTCACGCTACAAGGGTGAGCTCGTGACTGTGGGTATGATTGGTACCGTTCGTGAGCTCCTGACCAAAAAAGGCGACCGTATGGCCTTTGTGGCGCTGGTGGATAAAAAGGATATGCTTGAAATGGTAGTCTTCCCTAAGACCTACATTGAAGTTAAAGATTTGCTCGTCCCCGGCACCTGTATAGTAGTAAAAGGCAAACTCTCCATTCGCAACGACGAACCAAGCATTATGCTTGATAAAGCCAAGCGTTTAGCAGCACCAACTGACGTCTAGCCTCAAAGTTTACACAGCCAAACAAGTCTTAAGTTGACCAATCCTCTCCCCTCAGCTAGGATATAGTTACTTTCAGAAATTGTGGTGTCTACCAAACATCAGTCCCTATACCCCAATCAATTGGGGTATAGGGACGGAACTACTTCCCTAATCTGATAATCAAGCGCTGCCAGTACCGGCAGAAGCTCGGTGGAACCGCGGTCTCGTTTTGAGATACGTCCGAGCAAAAATATGACTTTGTCATATTTTTGCTCGGACGTTTTTTCGTTCCTATTATTGGTTAATCATTTCGGTTGTTGTGGTGAGATGTATCGCGAGGCACGGAGAGGTGGCAGACGAGGCGTACGAGTAGTACGATGAGTTTGACACTAAGGCTCCGTAACAAAGCGAGACACTCATCACAACAACCGCACACTATATGTCACAAAACTTAGAGCAAAAGCGTCATACCCTAGCCCACCTAATGGCTAAAGCAATTGTCGATTCGTACCCACACGCCAAACTCACTCTTGGACCCGCTATCGAAACCGGCTTTTATTATGATGTAGATTTTTCTGACGGCGCCACCCTCGGCGATGATGGTCTCAAGGATATTCAGAAAGCTATGAAGAAACTTCTGAATACCTGGACCACCTGGTCACACCGCGAGGTAACAATAGAAGAAGCCCGCGCATTTTTTGCGGGCAATCCATACAAACTAGAGCTCATTGAAGAGATTGCCGCTCGTGGTGAAGTAATCACCCTCTACACTTGTGGTGCCGGTAAAAGTGAATTTACTGACCTGTGTCGAGGTGGACACAGTGAAAACCCTTCAGCTGAAATCGATACTGAAAGTTTTAAGCTCGACAAAGTGGCCGGTGCCTACTGGCGCGGCGATGAGAAAAACCCGATGCTCTCACGCATCTATGGTCTCGCCTTTGAAACCAAAGTGGAACTTGATGCATATCTATTACAACTTGAAGAAGCCAAAAAACGCGACCACCGCAAACTTGGTAAGGAGCACGACCTATTCACCTTTTCTGAACTCGTTGGCGCCGGTCTCCCGCTCTGGACCCCGAAAGGAACTTTGATTCGTCATCTGCTCGATTCATATATCTGGCAACTACGAGAAAAGCACGGCTACCAACGTGTCACTATTCCTCACATCACCAAAAAAGATCTTTATGTCACCTCTGGTCACTGGGATAAGTTTGCAGATGAACTCTTCCGTATCACTACTCGTGAAGGTAAAGAGTATGCCCTTAAGCCAATGAACTGCCCTCATCACACCCAAATTTTTGACCGTCATCCACACAGTTACCGCGACATGCCTCAACGCTACGCTGAGACCACTATGGTCTATCGTGACGAACAGTCTGGCGAACTCGGCGGTCTTACTCGAGTACTCTCTATTACTCAAGATGATGCTCATGTATTTTGTCGACACTCACAGATAAAGGAGGAGTTTGATCGTGTTTGGGATATCATTACTACTTTTTACGGAACTTTTGGATTTAATGACATGCGAGTACGCCTATCACTCCATGACCCAAACAAATTTGAACAATATCTTGGTACAAGAGAAACTTGGCAAAAAGCCGAAGATGCTCTCCGAGAAATAGCCAAAGCACACAACGCCAACTACTTTGAAGCAGAAGGTGAAGCAGCGATGTACGGACCAAAACTCGACTTTATGGCCAAAGACTCACTTGGTCGAGAGCACCAGGTAGCAACTATCCAACTGGATATGAATCTACCAGAACGTTTTGACCTCACGTGTATCAATGAGAAGGGCGAAAAGGAACGAGTAGTAATGATTCACTGCGCCATCATGGGTTCTATTGAGCGCTTTAGTGCAGTGCTTATCGAGCATCTTGGCGGCAACTTCCCACTCTGGCTCGCTCCCGAACAAGTGCATATTATCCCTGTAGCAGATGTGCATCATGCGTATGCTGAGCAGGTCTATCATGCACTTAAGGCTGTCGGTATTCGAGTACAGCTTGATGACAGCAACGATTCGATGGGTAAGAAAATCCGCGCCGCTAAGCAAGCCAAGATTCCGTACTTCATTGTGATTGGAGATAAAGAAGTTGAAGCCAAAAATGTTACTATTGAAGACCGCAATGGTGAAGCAAAGCAAATCGATTTACATGTCTTAGGTAATCACCTACTCACTGAGATCGAAACTA
>CAIMDH010000034.1 GCA_903839715.1 uncultured bacterium | reverse complement strand
GCTGAGATATATATATATTCTGAAGAACAAATATACTTAGTGACTTGTGACCGGTTCCTGCATTCCTCCGTCGCTCAAAATTGAAATAGAAAATACTTATTTCTGCTGTTGGTTTTCAAAACCCACAGCCTCCGGCTGTGGGTTTTGTTCTTACTCGCTGCATACGGTACAATAGCTCCACTACGAAATAATTATATAAGAATATGTACGAACTAACGATTATTGGAGGTGGGCCAGCTGGCATTGCCGCTGGCGTATACGCTTCACGGAAGCAGCTCAAAACACTTTTTATCACCAAGGATTGGGGCGGACAAAGTATCGTCTCTACCGATATTCAAAACTGGATTGGTAGCCCTTCTATCGCTGGCAGCAAACTCGCCAGTGACCTACGCACCCATCTCGAAACCTACGCCGGTGAGTATGTAGATATCAAGTCAGGTACCACCGCTGGTCGTATTGAAAAGACCCCAGAAGGCTTTACTGTACATCTTTCCTCAGGAGAGAGCTTTGCTACCAAAGCTATCCTTGTAGCAAGTGGCTCACAACGACGTCAGCTCCCAGCCGTGAATGCTGATAAATTTGAACACAAAGGACTCACCTACTGTGCGAGTTGCGATGGTCCAATGTTTTCCGGACAAGATGTTGTAGTTATTGGCGGTGGCAATGCGGCCTTCGAGACCGCAGCCCAACTACTCGCCTACACTAAGAGTGTTACTCTCCTCCAGCACGGTGCCGCCTACAAAGCCGATCCTGTGACTGTCGAGAAGGTACTCGCTCATCCCAACATGACCGGCATCTTAAACGCCCAAGTGACTGAAGTGACAGGAGAAACATTTGTCTCTGGATTAACTTATCTCGACACTGTCACTGCTACCCCCCACACACTTTCTACTACTGGTATTTTTGTCGAGATTGGCATGATGCCAAATACCGAGTACCTTACTGACGTCGTAGAGCTCGACGCCTACAAGCGAGTGGTTATCGACCCTTGGACCCAGAAGACCGAGACACCAGGCATCTGGGCCGCTGGCGATTGCACTAATATCCTCTACCACCAGAACAATATCGCCGCCGGCGATGCAGTACGTGCACTTGAAGATATTTACGTCACACTTAAAACAAAGTAGCCAAAAAAACACCGGACATGCAAAAAGCGCCCCTCCAGGCGCTTTTTGCTTTGTACAACGTAGAGTTTTGGCTTGCGCGCTTTGCTCGTAAATCGAGCGTTGTATTAGAGATACATCACCACCGCGCAAACCTTCATCTAGCTTCCCACAACACAGCAACACCGTCAAACTACTGCAAAACCCTTAGGTAGAGCCAATCTGTGTATAACCATGTGTAAAAGTGGGTACATAACTAAGGTAAAAGTCTAGGTATAAGTATGCGGACAAGTGCTTTGACTTTACTTTTTATTACTCAGTACTATTTGCCAAATAGTAACCACTTTTTAAATCAGCAAGACCCGGCTCTTGACCCCTGGAGTTTTTTGTTATTTTTGTTACTATAGTGCGCACACCGTACTGATAGAATGCATTCGCTCACGTCCACACAAATTACACTCGGCCCCATCGTCTAACGGCTAGGACACTTGGTTCTCATCCAAGAAATCGGAGTTCGATTCTCCGTGGGGTCACAGTTGACAAAATAGAAAAATCCTCGTGTTGTATAACACGAGGATTTTTCTATTTTAGGACACAAATAATTTTGTGTCCGGGTCAACTGTGAAGCCGCAGGTATATTTTCATTTTTCCTTAGAAATGAAAATCGCCGAGGCGGGGTCGAGAACACTTAGTAGATTTGGAGTCGAAGACGAACAAATATACTTAGTGATTCGTGACACAAGTGCAGAACTGAGCGGAGCGAAGACCTTATAAAAGACGTAAAATTACACAACAGTTTTTGTCTTATGTTGGTGGCTGTCACTTGTCACCTACACCTATTCCACTTTTTAGTTTCTACCTGACAACTTGATTCGGTACAAGATTAGAATTAATGTGATAAGTAATAGCCTCAATTTGTGGTCTACCGTTGACTATTTTTATTTCTTTACAAGCTGCTTCAATCATATTCTGAAAAGGGACCCCAGTACCAGAGATAGAGCATTCAGAATTTGGATTCTCTGAACCTTCACCAGACAGATTTACGCTCCCTTTACCATTTTTTGAAAGAACACCCATGTTGTAAGTAATACCCATTTGCTTCATTGCTTCTTTTGCATACGAAGAAACAGTAACCTTGAATTCTCCATGTCCTGTCTTTATTTGTTCAGATGTAACTCCTTCACGTGATTTTTGTCTTTGTATTTCATTCAAAAACTGTTCCCCTCTGACCCCTTTTAGTGCTTTATTCACCTGGACATCAGGCGAATTGTTATTATCTTTTGGAAGATAAATAGTCCCCATATCTGTAGAAATAAAAAGTCTCGTGCCTTGTTTAAATTCAACATTATCAACTCCAATTTTTTGTAATTCAACTACTAGTCGTGTTGCTTCTGGAGAATTAATTCTAAGTGTATTTTCTCCTCCTGCTTCAGCTTGTGAAGGAAATCCTGCCATGAGAGCTGCAGCTAATGCTAAAGAACCATAAGTTTTATTAAAACCATTTTCAGCTTCAGCTGCTTGCTGATCAATCTTGTCTGAATTATCTTCTTGTAAGGGTGCTGGAATTCTGAATTCTTCAGGCGACATAAAATAATATAAACTTATATAATAACATATGCATTATATGTGCATACTTTTCTAAATACAAATTAGATATTACTCATAGTCTGATCGTTAAAGTTATATATATATTACAATCTGGTACCAATTCGCACTCATTAGGCTCACAACAGGTACACAAAAAGCACAAGGACCAGCCTTGTGCTTTTTGTGTACCTGTTTGAAGCTGGAGCGGTGTGAGTTTACGAACGAGCGAGGCTGGGTTGCGAACACTTTATATTCCTTATGTCACACCTGGGGAACATACTGAGCGGAGCATACTCTAATCATCTTAGTTCTTTGATGATTGCCTCTCAGCAACCCTCTTCTCATGTCTTAGGATTAACTCCCTTAACTTTAGCAACATGACATCATCAATCTTTTCTCTTTTAAATTTCTTT
>CAIMDH010000033.1 GCA_903839715.1 uncultured bacterium | reverse complement strand
CGGTGACATCACACGTAAGATGAAATTACGGGACAAGCAAAAGAAGGGAAAGAAGAAAGCGCTTGAGCTCGGAAAGGGCAGAGTAAATATCCCCCAAGAAGTATTTATGAAAATGGTTAAATCTGATTAGTATCAGATTTAAGACCCTTTGAGGAAAATTATGAGCTTGCGAAATAATTTACCCAAAGGGTGTACAGGCGACTGTAAGGCGAAGAGTGACTAAATGTCACTCTTAAGACCTTGCCAGCTATCTTTTGAGCTTGCGAGAAAGTAGCGACAAGGTGTACAGGCCGTCGTAGACAGAAGAGTGATTAAGTCAGATTAAGAAAAGCCGCAACTTAAAGGGTTGCGGCTTTTTGCGTACTTTAGAGGAAAAGTTGAATACCGCCAGAGTAGGTAAAAACCATACTTAAAATAATTAAAATAGCTATCACTGCCCAGATCCACTTGATAATACCCTGACCACGTTTAGAAAATAGTATGTTCATAATGCTAGAATAGTAGCACATGTTTGATTTTCAGCAAAAAAGAAAACTGCGAAGTGTCTTTGGTTCTCGTGTGACACAAGGGGTACTTCTTGGTGCTGCCATCCTGGTACTACTTAGTGCCTATAATCGCTATCTTATTGCGCTTGATATGGCGGAACGCCGTACAGCAGTAGAGTCCGAAATTCATTCACTAGAAGCGCGCCGAGAGTCGCTAGAGGCAGAGGTGAAGTATCTTTCAAATGAACGTGGTATTGAGGCTGAGATGCGTCGACAGTTTGATATTGCACGCGAAGGAGAACAGGTTGTCATTATTTTAGAGGACGAAATTAAAGCAGAAGAAGGGGCGGGGGAAGCTAGTAGTACGCCTCCACGTCCTTGGTATCGTTTTTGGTAAGAGATGATATACTGTTCAGGATTTAAAAAATAAAATTTTGTATGGATAAAACAGTCACTATTTACAGTACTCCAGTATGTCACTTCTGCCATGCAGCAAAAGATTTTTTCGCTGCACATAATGTGACTTTTACTGAGTATGATGTAGCCGCAGATCTTCCAAAACGCCAAGAAATGATTGAAATGACTGGACAAATGGGTGTTCCAGTTATCCGTATCAATGATGATGTGGTGATTGGGTTTGATGAAGGTAAGCTTACTGAACTCCTTGGTCTGTAGTTGATACTAGGAAGAAAACCGTTGTTTATAAAAATGACCCTACAACTGTAGGGTCATTTTGTTTCAAGATTTTGGTGGTGAATGACTTTGTTGTAATTAGAGTGACGATTCAGGGGGAGAGAGCTGAGAGAGTTGACAATATAATGATTCTGTTGTATTATCGGTACCGTGATTTAGCGTAAGAAGGTAATAAATCACTTCAGTATTGGAGCTAGGTTGCATCGGAAATTACGCTGATGCAACGACTCGAAACGTCCTTCGGGATACCCTTCTGGTCTGTCGGTTAATCAGGACCTTGAGGAAGTACAGTTCTCCACCCTTATCCCCTCGTAAGAGGCAAGCGGGTATATGGATGTATCTTCTCCTATTCAACAGAGAAGGAACGAAATGATGAAACGTGAAGAAATCAATGTACTTTGTGAAAAAACCACTGGGCTAGCTTACGCACTTGGACAAGAATTCGGTCGCAAGATTCCGCTCGACACAATCGGGTCGGAAGAACCAAAAGCGATTGACAGACAACTGCTTGCTACCGTACTCGAAGAATATCGGGAACGGGAAGGTAATCAGTATCCAGGTGACCCTGACTCCTGGCGATACAACTGCGAAAGTATGTATATCGTCTGGAAGGATGGTCGCATCGAGAAGAGCGACCAAGTTGACTACCGCTGTGTAGGGACCACAATCGACGATTGGTCGGGCGAGGAAATCTACTCAGGCGAGATTGACTGGGAAATTGAGGAGATTTGTCCAATCGCCTCACATTTTGTAAGCAACGCCAACATTCAGCACCTCATCTTGCTTGAAAGCAGAAGTAGTCGCCTTGATGGGCAGCAGAAAAAGATTGAATCAATAACAATCAAGGTGTTTCGTCCCGAATCTGGGCTGGACATCACTGCAACCTCTCAGGAGATTATGGGGATATGGGAATCAGATGGAGTTCACGGTCTCCGTGACTACATCGAAGACCTGTCTCTGGGTGAAGACTAGGACATATGGGTCGCCTCGCTACACGCTTGGCGACCCTTTTTTATAAATATCATCAATCTCTGGGCGTCAAACCCCTTGCTTCCAGAGATCCTTTTTAAGATGATAGGGTACAGGTTATTTTGTAGCTGCCTCTGGAGCAATTACTGAAATGATTCCTGCGCATATGGGTGATTTCAGAGTAATGAAACATTACGGCATCTTGCCAATCTATAAAAAATGTGTTATTGTCCGAAAGGATTTTAGAGTAACAAACAACGCACACTCACAACTTAAATAGAAGGAGAATCACAAATGTACGACCCATATTCTGAATTTATCAAGCATGTTCTACCGAACGGGCTTGAAGTCCACTCTGTATTCTGGGATCGTCCCTGGATCGGAATGGAAATCGTTGTTCACAGTGGCGGACGAGAAGACCCGGTAGCAATGCCAGGCCTCGCCCACTACGTGGAGCATATGGTTAGTTGCAACATTCCTAATCGGGAGTTTGATCAGGTAAAGGAATTCTTTGAGACTTGTGGCGGTAAAGCTGAGTTTGGTAGCACTGGCTATCTCTCAACTCGTTACAAGTTTGGCGTTCCTGCTGATCTCACTACATTTCGAGAAGCGCTCACAATCTTCGGCTTGATGCTCCTTGGAGCTCAGTTGAAGAAAGACGTCGAGAAGGAGCGAAAAATTATCTTCCGTGAATTCAATGGACGATACCCATTCCTTGAGAAGTTGGACTGGGATATGGACATCAGGAAAGCTTTGTTCAAAGGCCACCGGCTTGAAACGTGGAATCGACCACTTGGTCGTCCAGAGGGTTTTCTTTCGGCATCGGAAGGGGACCTTCAGGGTTTCTACGATCAGTATTATGTTCCTGCGAACATCAGTTTGGTGATCATTGGAGGTCTACCGACCGAAGAAGTGATTGCTGAGCTCGAAAAGAGTCCTTGGGGAATGAAGAAGAGCGGTACAAGGAATCAGATTCCGCGGCCGTTCGGACCGCTAACCATTCCCACAGAGCAAAGAAAGACTGTGAAGCTTTCCGACTACGTCAGCTTCAAGGTTGACATGACGGAATATAACGCGAAATGGGCTTTTCCTGCAGGTTTCCACCAACAGGCACGTAGGGTATTCGACCAAGTGCTCGGCAAGATCCTGTTTGACGAAATCCGCGAAAAGCGCGAGCTCGCCTACAGTATAGGCAGTGGCTACACTGACTTTCACGATGTGTGCGAGTACGAGATCAACGGTCGGATCAGTCCGGACGCCACGCCCTACATCGACGAGCTCGTTCGGAAGTGCATCTCGATGGTTCCGTCGAGGCGCGATCTCTTCGATCGGAAGCTCAAGTCGTGCATGCAGAAGTGTCTCATGATCGATCTTTCAGGATCAGACCTTGCCGATATCTCGGCAGGTGATCTGGTTTCGGATCATCGAATCATCCCCATGCAGGAAGTGTGGGACGAGCTTCAAAAAGTCACGTTCGAGCAGATGGCGGAAGCCGTAGCACTTCTTAGTTCTGAGAGACAATACACATTCATCACTTGTCCGTAAAAAGACAACTGGTGAAGCAGAGACCGTTGAGCCTAAAAACTCAGCGGTCTTTTTTTATTTTAAAATTATGAGGCCACTATATTGGTCTCGAGTGTGCCCTTACCCGGAATCGAACCAGGATCCTCTCCTTAGGACGGAGTAGTTCTATCCATTGAACTATAAGGGCATGTACGCAGTACTGTATCACAAACACAGAAAGGCAGCAGCTAGCTCCGGTATACTAATGTATGCCTCCAGAAAACTATAGTCATGAAGAAATGAAGAGCATCTTGCTGGAAAATCAGCGTCTCTTGATTGAGAATAACCAGATGCTTCACAAGATGCGTCGTACGGCCTTTCTAGGCTCTCTCATGCGCTTTGTCCGGTTAGTCTTTATGTTTATTGCTTCGACGTATGTCTATTTAATTTATATTGATCCATATGTAGATATACTTACACAGAAAATGGCAGAAATTGAGCAGATGAATGCTCAGACAGAGAAAATCCAAGAATGGTATGACTCGGTTCGGCGGTGGCAATAGAAACATCCGCCATAGCTCGCTGGTGTAGTACTTTGGATGCATTCGTATAAGGAAGAGTTGAAATAACTGGCCAAACAAGCTAGAATAGTGCCACTTGCTTGGGTAAGAGGAATCTTACCCAAGCGGCATTCGGAACAAAAGTATTAGCTAGCTTCTACTTTGTCCATCATTTGCTTGGGTAGCTCAGTTGGTAGAGCATTTCCCTGAAGAGGAAGGGGTCGGCGGTTCGAGCCCGCCCCCAAGCACACATAACAACACCGGAAACACTTTTTGTTTCCGGTGTTGTTATGTGTGCTTGGGATATTTATTTACCAGGAGTGATGTTGGACCTTACCTTGAGCTGAGTACTGCGGTGTTTATCGAGTTTAGGAAGGCGGATTTCGAGTAGTCCGTGCTTTTCTTGAGCCTCAGCTTCATCAATAACGACTTCTTCAGGAAGGACAAGGGTGCGGGTAAAACTACCCCAGAAAAGCTCGCGATGGAAGTAATTGTCGTCGTTGGTTTCTTGGTATTCTTCGCGGATGCCGCGGATGGTAACCATGTCACGGGTAATAGCGATATCAAGGTCTGTCGGACTGACTCCCGCCACTAGTGCTTTGATGATAATGGCGTCATTGGTCTGATACATATCAACCGGCAGCTCACCCTCTTGTGGTGCAAGCTCTGTTTGTTCGGCGCTGTCCCACTCCTCCTCATTGGCATAGGTTTCAGAAGTCTCAGATCCTTCGTCACCAAAATGGTGCTCTTCATCGAGGATGCGGTCATAGTCGGCAGCTGGCGCTGATCCGGTGAGTCGTTCTAGAAATGATGGTTTTTTCATAAGGTGTTATTTGCGAATGAGTGGTAAGTGAGCCGCTTCTAATAATTTAATTTTTTCGAATAGTAGGAATAACACTACTATCCCCATCCAGACAAAAAGGAAGATAAGTAGGATGCCTCCTCCACTTGCATCCATTATAAAAAAGTTAAACAAGGCATGCAATATAATAGCTAGGAACAACCCAAGTGAACTAAAGAGGAGTTTGGCTGTCGCGGATTTATAAAACGCAAAAGCCAAGAAGACACCGACGGTTGCTGAAGCCAATACGTGGAGAAGGGTAGCTCCCAGAAAACGAAATGAACCAGTCACAGCAACGGTGATATAGTCACCATCACGAAGAGGGTCGAGCATGAAGAGGGTATTTTCCAGGGCGGCAAACCCGAGTGCAATGGTAATCATGTAAATGATGTAGTCAATTGGCTCATCAACAGCACGATGCCAAAAGATAACCAAAAGTGCTGCGGTGTACTTTAGAATTTCTTCAATAACGACCCAGACGAACATTACGTTTTGACCGTCATAGAGGGTGATCGCAAGCTTTTGGAGTGGTAGTGCTACTGGTACCACCATCATTCCGGCCAAGAAGGTGACGATAATCAAAATAAGCGGCTCAGGCTTTTGTTTATCTTCGCGTAACCAAAACCAAAGCCAAAAGAGCATTGGAATGAGGCCGGCCAGAAAGGCGAGAGCAAAATGAGTAGAGCCCATACCTAAGCATTGTATCAGGTATGGGCTCTATAATTAGTACTTTTTAGCACTGAGGGGGATTACACCTCTGGCCACTTGGCGACCATGAGAATGTCGCTATCTTTCATGTGCTTCGGTAGCTCTTGCCAGATAACCTCAGTAACAAACGGCATGTACGGGTGCAGGAGTTTGAGTGAAGTGATCAAATAATGAGTGAGCAGGCGTTGGCGTGAAGCACGTTCGGGACCGCCAGCTGCTAAAAGGGGCTTTGATTCTTCAATCACCTGGCTCGCAAAGTGGTCCCAAACGAAGTGATAGATCTTTTCGGCAGCCAGATCAAAACGGTCTTTGTGCATATCAGCGGTAATGTCTTTAATGGCTGGGTAAAGGAACTCCGTTTCAAAGGCAGTGTCTGTCGGAGTATGTTCGGCACCTGGTTCGTAGTCGGCTGTATTATCAAGTACAAAGCGGGTGATATTCCAGAGCTTGTTGGCAAACTTTTTGTAAGCGTTGACCTTATCGGGATCAAGGTTCATGTCGGTACCTGGTACATTGTTGACAATAAGTCCCATTCTCAAGGCGTCTGTACCGTACTTTTCCTGAATCTCACTAGGGGCAATCACATTTCCCTTACTCTTGCTCATTTTCTTACCGTGCTTGTCGCGCACCATGCCGTGAAGGTAAATTTTCTTAAAGGGTATCTCACCTGTCCTGTAGAGTCCAAGCATTACCATGCGGGCTACCCAAAAGAATAGGATGTCCTTACCAGTCTCCATGACAGCAGTCGGGTAGAAATTCTTGAAATCTTCATTGTTGCCACCGAAGTTGGTGGTGGCAAGCGGCCATTGACCAGAAGAGAACCAAGTATCAAAAGTATCTTGTTCTTGCGTTACGGCACCGCCGCACTTGGTGCAGGTAGTAATAGTGTTATTTAGATCAACCATGCCATGATGACAATCAGTACAAACCTTGGCAGGAATTGGGATACCCCAAGCGATCTGACGTGCAATTGGCCAGTCTTCGATATTTGTCAGCCAGTGTCGGAAGACACGTTCGTCACGCTCTGTGACAAAGGTAAACTTACTGGCATCTAGTGCAGCAATAGCTTTTTCAGCCAAAGGCTTCATGTGTACAAACCACTGTTCCTTAATCTGTGGTTCAATCTCACGGTTACATTTATAACAACACGGTACTGCGTGTTGGTATTTTTCATCTACTTTTACCAAAAGACCTTTTGCGTCGAGTTTTTCAACAATCTTCTTGCGTGCTTCACGAATGTCCATGCCAGCAAATTCTTGTGCGATTGGGAGGAGTTTGCCGCGCCAGTCGATGATTTGTTCATAGTCGAGATTGTGACGCTTGGCGATTTCAAAGTCGACTGCAGAGTGCCATGGGGTGATAGTCATTACTCCAGAACCCATTTCTGGATCACCAGCTTCGTCTTTAATAACTGTAGCTGTGATAGGGCCGTTAATCCACTCAACTTCAATCTCTTGGCCGTGGGTAAAGTTTTTGAAGCGAGCGTCATCAGGATGCATGACTACGTACTTGTCGCCAAACTTAGTCTCTGGTCGAGCGGTACCAATTACAAACGGCCCGTATTGGAAGTAGTAGAATGGGTCAACACGATCTTCGTGCTCAACCTCAAGATTTGAGAAAGAAGTCTGGTGTTTTGGACACCAGTTACTTGAGCGAGCACCACGATAAAGAAGTCCGTCAGTTTCGAGTTGTTTGAAGGTGTCGTAGACAATAGTTTTTACACGGTCATCTAGAGTAAAAAGTCCACGTGACCAGTCACATGATGCGCCAAGGGAGCGGATTTGTCCTTCCATGAAGGATTTGTTGGAAAGGGTAAAATCAAGAATCTCTGCATAAAGTTCTTCGCGGGTCATTTCAAAACGAGAACGACCTTCTTTTTCGAGTTTTTTTTCATATACAACTTGGGTTTCAAATCCAGCATGGTCGGCGCCTGGTATCCAAAGTGTGCGCTTGCCGCGCATACGTTCAAAACGCATCATAATATCCTCAATAGTCACAAAAAGAGCATGTCCGGCATGGAGTGAGCCGTTGGCGTTTGGTGGCGGCATGACAATACTGAATGATTCAGCATCCGGCTCAGTGACACCTTTTCTACACAGACATCAGGATTAAAAAAACCAGATTCATCCCACAATTTGTATATTCTTGCTTCGTGATCTTTTGGCTCGTAAGGTTTTAGAAAAAGCTCCGGGATATTGGTTTTTTCTTGTGATGTATGTTCGCTCATAATTAAATACAGTTATAATCGCATAGTACCACAAAATACCCTTACTTACAGGCTTTACGGACTAGGAAAGTGAGTCGATACTCTGATTGCCGTTGGCGCGAATAGTGGCTGCGAAATCGGCAGGAGAAAGAGCTTCTCCTAGACGTGCGTGCCCAGCAAGAGCAATCATGATGCTGTTGTCAGTTGAAAGTGACGGTTCTGGTAAATAAACATGTAAATCCGGAAAGGCT
>CAIMDH010000032.1 GCA_903839715.1 uncultured bacterium | reverse complement strand
GCTGCTGACATTACCTATGGTACCAATAGCGAGTTTGGGTTCGACTTCTTGCGCGATAATATCGAATACGAAGCTGCTCACCTGCGCCAGCAGCGCGGGCACGCCTACGCTATTGTTGACGAAATCGACTCGATTCTTATCGACGAAGCTCGTACGCCACTCATTATCTCAGCACCAGCCAATGATTCTGAAAATCTGTATGAAGCGTTTGCGCATATTGCGCGTGCACTCAAGCCAGAAGAGCACTACACTATCGATGAAAAACTCAAGAGCGCAACCCTTACTGATGCTGGTGTCGAAGCAGCTGAGAAAATGCTAGGCATCGAAAATATTTATACTGACAAAGGTATCAAGCATGTCCATCACCTTGAGACTGCTGTCCGTGCCAAAGCACTCTATACTCGCGACAAAGAATATGTTGTCCGCGATGATGAGGTAGTGATTGTGGATGAGTTTACTGGTCGACTCCAGCCAGGACGTCGCTGGTCTGAGGGTTTACACCAAGCCGTAGAAGCTAAAGAAGGTGTCAAGATTCAGCGTGAGTCCAAAACCTTCGCGTCGATTACGTACCAAAATTACTTCCGTATGTACGAGAAGTTGTCGGGTATGACAGGTACTGCTCTCACGTCACAAGAAGAGTTTTTTACCGTGTATAAACTTGAAGTGACACCAATCCCGACCAATCGTCCGATCAACCGTCTTGATCATACTGACTTGATTTACCAGAACGAAAAAGGGAAGTTCAAAGCGATTATTGCCAAGGTTAAAGAAGTACATACTAAAGGTCAGCCGATTCTTATTGGTACGGCTTCGATTGAATCAAACGAACGCTTGTCTGCAGCACTCACAGCAGCGGGCGTGACCCACCAAATGCTTAATGCGAAGAACCACGAGCATGAAGGAGAGATTATTGCTGCTGCCGGACGGATAGGAGCTGTGACATTGGCTACAAACATGGCTGGCCGTGGTGTAGACATCAAGCTAGGAGGCCCAGAAGCCACTAAGGAAGAAGCAGAAGCAGTAAAGGCTCTCGGAGGACTGTTTGTACTAGGTACTGAGCGCCATGAGGCGCGTCGCATCGACAATCAGTTGCGCGGTCGCGCTGGTCGTCAGGGTGATCCAGGAGAAACACAATTTTATGTTTCGATGGAGGACAGCTTGATGCGTGTCTTCGGTGGGGAACGAGTCAAAAACCTCATGGGCACATTTGGGATTCCTGAGGATGAGCCTATCAAGATGAGTATGCTCGCCAACACTCTCGAGAGTGCACAGACCCGTATCGAAGGATTCCACTTTGATTCACGTAAACAAATCTTGGCCTATGACGACGTGCTCAATCTTCAGCGAGTAGTCATCTATGAGCGCCGGCACAAGCTTCTTATTGGTGATAGCACTGAGGTAGAGGCTATCTTGGCAGAAGTAGTAGGGGTCAGTGATGACGCCGCGGCAGCTGTAGCAGGGAAGTCGGCGGAGTTTGGTGAGGAGATATTTAAGAATATGTTCCGTCGACTCGCGCTCCAGATGATAGATATGCTCTGGGTCGAACACCTCGAAGTAATGTCATACACTCGTGCGAGTGTAAACCTCCGCGCGTATGGACAGCGTGATCCGCTCATTGAGTATCGCAAGGAAGGCACACGTCTCTTCAAAGAGATGCAACAAGTAGTTTTATTTCGCATTGCCGAGATACTCCCCAAGCTACAGCCACTCGTTGTCGAGCGTGAAGAGGAGGTAATGAAAAAGCAGGCAGAGGCCGCACAAGCGGCAGCGGGTGAGACCGAAGCTAAGGTCGGTGCAAAGCAACCAGCTCGCGCTGCCGAGACACCAGGTCGTAACGACCTCGTCACTATCACTGATGGTACCACTACCGAGACAATGAAGTTCAAAAAAGCCGAAGCCCTACTGAAGAGCGGATCATGGAAAGTTATTTCAAAATAAATAATCAGGTAGTATGAAAATCATCACTCGTTTGCTCTTAACCTCCCTTGTCTTACTACTGGTCGCTGAGTATGTCACGGGGATAACTGTCGATGGATTCTACGCTGCTCTCATCGCTGCCATAGTACTCGGCCTTCTTAATATCTTTGTTAAGCCGGTCCTCTTCATCCTGACGCTACCGATTACTATCATCACACTTGGACTCTTTGCCTTTGTGATTAATGCCGCTTTGTTTCTTTTTGCTTCTAGTTTCATTGACGGCTTCCATGTTGCGAGTTTCTGGCACGCGCTCTTGGGGTCACTCATTGTCACGCTAGCGAGCTCTCTCCTAAATCGCTTCCTATAAGAATAACTAGACTTTATTAGTGATTCTGATTCTAGAGTCTAGTTTCACTAGTACGCAGTAACAAAAGAAAACCACTCACTTGAGTGGTTTTCTTTTGTGTCAAAACTGAGTCCGAGTGTGTCACGGATATAAAAATATAGTCTGACATGTCCCCAGTGTAACGTAGGAAATCTGTAGCACAGTGCTCCCTACCGTCAGTAGCAGTTTGCTTCGCCCAACATCCCAAGTTCCTGTCCTCCGTAAACAGCTACTGACGGTGGGAAATAAAACCGGAGCAGAGACAGTGGTGGTAGTACGTTCACCTCATGTACAGAGTCGTTAATTTGTGTTATTACTATTGCCATGTTTATCGATCAACTTACAATCTATGCGAAGGCTGGAAACGGTGGTGATGGTGTGGTGCGCTGGAGTCATGAAAAGTTTCGACCGATGGCCGGACCATCTGGCGGTAACGGTGGACGGGGTGGTGATATTATCCTCCGTGCTGTTCGCGACGTAAACCTACTTGCCAAGTACACTGGCTCCAAAGAATTCGAAGCACAGTCTGGTGGTCATGGAGAAATCAAAAGTCGCTTCGGCAAAAACGGTGAGGATCTCATCATTGACGTACCGATTGGTTCTATGGTTACAGACCGTGAACGTAGTCGTACCTATGAACTCCTCGAAGAAGGACAACTTGAACGCGTCTTCAAAGGTGGTGGTGGAGGCTTGGGTAACGAGCATTTCAAGTCCGCAACTAATCGTTCACCAGAAGAAGCGACTCTGGGCCGAGCTGGCGAAGAAGGTCAACTTGAGATCGCACTTTCTCTTGTAGTAGATGTCGGATTTATCGGCATGCCTAATGCCGGCAAGTCGACCTTGCTCAATACTTTTACTAATGCTCGTTCCAAGATTGGTGCGTTCCCGTTTACTACTACCGAACCTCACCTCGGTGACTTTTACGGCTATGTTCTCGCTGACATCCCAGGACTGATTGAGGGAGCAGCAGCCGGTAAGGGTCTTGGTCACACTTTCTTGCGTCATGTCACACGCACTAAAATGCTCCTACATCTGGTCTCACTAGAGAGTGAAGACGCCCTAGAGCGCTACGAAACCATCAGAAAGGAGCTTAGTGCCTTCAGCAATGAGCTCGCAGAGAAGGAAGAGTGGATTATTTTAACCAAAAAGGACCTTGTAAAACAAGAGTATTTGGAGGGACTATTAAAAGCTATTGACAAAAATGAGAATCGTGTGTTTGTTATATCGGCAGAGACCGGTGATGGCATCAAAGAACTGAGTGATGCCCTCGCCAAAAGACTACAACAGTCATAAGCTGAGCTGGAGTAAAAGATGAACACAAGGGCACTCGCGAGAGTGCCCTTGTGTAGTAACGGAGACAATCGTAGAATACGTCGTACTGCAGTCCGTACAAAACCCAAAAGGTGAGTACAATTTTATTTTTTAATCAGCATTTTTTAATCATGAGCAAAACCTACAGAGCTACTATCGGTCTTGAAGTACACGCCGAGTTACATACCAAGAGTAAGATGTTTTGTGGTTGCAAAAATGACCCGCATGACGGGGAACCAAACTCATATATCTGTCCCGTTTGTCTCGCGCATCCAGGCTCGCTACCGGTACCAAATGAAGAGGCAATTGCAATGGTGCTCATGTTTGGAGAAGCGGTTGGTGCGACTCGCGCTACCTACTCAGAGTTTGATCGGAAAAATTATTTTTATCCTGATATTCCAAAAGCGTACCAGATCAGCCAGTACGCGTTTCCTTTTTTGACTGGCGGAGAGTTAGCTGGAGTAACTCTCACTCGGGTACACCTCGAAGAAGATACAGCCCGCAGTCAGCACGAACAAGCAGGAGTGAGTCTCGTTGATTTCAACCGAGCTGGCGTGCCGCTTATGGAGCTGGTGACTGAGCCAGTCATTCATGATGCTGAGACGGCAGGTAAGTTTGCTCGCGAGCTCCAGCTTTTACTCCGGACTCTGGGTATCTCAGAGGCTGAGATGTCGAGGGGTGAGATGCGGGTTGAGGCCAATATTTCAATTTCTGACACTGATGAGCTTGGTACCAAAGTTGAGGTTAAGAACCTTAACTCCTTCCGCTCTGTTGAGGGAGCTATCGACTTTGAGATTGCCCGCCAGACAGAAATGCTTACTGCCGGAGGTACAGTACAGCAGGAGACTAGAGGTTGGGACGAAGTGAAACTTCGAACTTTTACACAGCGTACCAAGGAGACCGCCAAGGACTATCGCTACTTCCCAGACCCAGATATTCCAAAAATAGATATCACCAGCCATGACTACTTTAGTCAGACTCGTCTATCCGAGATATTGCCAGAATTACCTAGTAATAAAAGGATTAATTACGAAAATATCGGCTTGCCGAGTAATCAGATTGAACTACTGATAGGTACAACAGCTATCAGCTCAATCTTCGCTGAACTATACAAAACTTATAAAGATTCACAAAATGATCTACTTAAATTAGCAGCGAACTATCTGACTTCAGATGTTATGTCTCTGCTTGGTACCGACTCCACCCGGGTGGTGTCGGTGGGTAATTTTGCTGAGCTTATGGCAATGGTAGTAGAGGGTAAGATTAACTCCCGTATTGCTAAGGATCTCCTCAGTGAGACGCTATTTGGTAACGTTAGTCCGCTCAAGTTGGCAGGAGAGCGGGGTCTTCTTCAGACTTCAGACCCGACCGCCTTACTTGCGACAGTGACAGAGATACTAGCTGAGAACCCGTCAGTAGTGGCTGAGTACTATGCCGGCAAGGAAGCCTCACTACAATTCCTTATCGGCCAAGGCATGAAAAAGACTCGTGGTTCTGCCAATCCTGGTGTGCTTGCTGAGGTCATAAAGTCCGAACTAGAGAAGGCGAGATAGTACTACTTTACTGACTTTAATATGCACATCTCGCTTGCGCGATGTGCATATTTTTTAATTCACTCTGCTATACTATTGCTATGAAAGATGTAACGATAAATGGAGTCTCATACTTGCCAGCTTCTGCATTGGCTAAAGAGTTTCGCTATACCACTGATTACATAGGCCAATTATGTCGTGCTAAAAAAGTGGACGCGCAGTTCATTGGTAGAAGCTGGTATGTAAATCCACTCTCACTCACTGCACACAAGCAGGCTAAGTTTGCAAAACCTGCAGTAAAGTCGCAAGCAGAGGCTGAGGTAAGTGAAATAAAGATATCTCGTCTAGACGTTTCACCTGCTGTCGCTAAAATTACGGCAAGAACCCATGTACTAGCTGAACAAAACTTCGCCAAGCGTATCGACTGGAAACCACTCAAGTATGAGGTCGATAATGGCGAGCTGTTGCCATTAGTTACACGTGAACAAGCGCCAGCCAAGATCGAGGTTGATCTCGCCGATGCTACCATTATAGCTATAAAAACAAGCTCAAAATCAACAAATCTCGTTCCGGATGATTTACCGACCGTATCTCTAAAAGGAGCTCTCAGAGTGACTTCCTTAGACGAAGGGTATACGCTACCAACTATCGGAGACGAACCAGCAGTAGCAGACGTACCGCTTTCAGCAGATGAGATAAAGATGATAAATTTTACACCTTTAAGCCACCAGACTGAAGCAAGGTCGCCGGTTCGTGCGGTGTCCTCTATGGCACCTAGGCGTCCACTCTATGCGGACAGGCTTTCTAAACCCGCTCTTGTTGTCTCTGTAGCTAGTCCAATAGAGGAAGACGTGCCTGAGATAGCTTCTTCATACCATACTCTTGAAATCTCCCTTTCTGTACTCAGTGTGACTTTGGTCGTATGTCTCGGACTCCTGGTTTTTGGTGAGAGTAGTGTCGAAGCAACGGGTGTTTCATATCGCTCAGGTATCGACTTTTCTACTACCTCACTCACAGCGCTCGTGAGCTGTTTTTTATACTAGACTTATAAACATTTTTCGTACTAAGTATTTCGCGTTTGGCTTTATAATTAAAGTCAAATCAGTATGTCGTCACAAGTTGAAATCAACGGTGTAAGTTTTCTGCCAATCAAAGATGCAGCCAAGCTCGTTTCCTATTCGCGTGACTACGTGGCTCGTCTTGCCCGTGAACGAAAAATCCTCGCCACCCAGATTGGCCGTCAGTGGTTTGTCGACAGTGTCTCCCTTAATAATTTTGCTGAGGTCGCTCTCCTTGAACAGTCAGTCCGCAAGCAGCAGCTGAGTCATGAGCGCAAGCATGAGCAAGCAATCAAGCAAGCAATTACTGCTCACAAGAATGTTGTCGTGCAAAAGCAACGCCGTGGACGCGTACAATCACTTGTGATGGCGCTCTTGGTACTTGGGTTTGGTCTTACGACGGGTGCGGTTGTCTATACCATGAGTCAGGTCCTACCCGTGGCAATACAGGTACCCAACCTCGCTCGTCTAGGTGCTATTGCGCCAAGTCTACCAGCGGATGAAGATTCGGGCTATGCGCTAGCTGATGCTCAAGCGACAATGCTCTACACCGATACTACAGTAATTGAGCATCCTCTTTTTGTTAACGAAGCCGAGACGAGAGCGATGTCAATCGGCAATACTGAAGGTGTGATGTTGCTAGCGCGAGACACTACGCTCGGAGACGCCCCTGCTGTCGCGGCGCTTTTTTCAGATGAAGTGGAGGTAGAGTTTGCGGCGGATAGTACCGGTGTGATCACGTACACCTACGAGGACGGTACCACTGCCGAGTATCCATTTGTCTCGGTGCCAGTCGGTGCTGCTACGAATACCATAAATACTGTTCAGTAGTATGAATACTGGTACGTATCAATCTTTCAAATACCTTCTCGCAACACTCGTTGCGACTTTTGTATGTGTTGAACTTTTGATGCCAGTCTTTAGTGCCGAAGCTGCCTTCAGTCAGGAAATCAATTACCAAGGTAAGCTCACAACCGCTTCTGGAGTAGCTGTACCAGACATTCTCTACAACATGAACTTCTGGCTGATAGGATCTTCTACAGCTGCTACTTCTTCTGCTGTATGGGCTGAGCACGTATTAGTGGGGATCGAGTACCGGTTCTAACGGTCTCTTCTCAGTAATGCTTGGTAGGGTCTCTTCGCTCGCTGCTATTGACTTCAATCAAACTATCTTACTCGGTGTTGAGATTGGTGGTATCAGTACCACTACACCAGCATGGGATGGAGAGATGAGTCCACGCAAAGTCCTCGGTGCGGTACCAGCAGCCTTTGTTGCTGACTACGCGGCTACTGCCGGCGCCGCTAGTAGCTCTCTCACTCTCGGCGGAGTAGCATCATCTTCTTTCCTTCGTTCCGATCAAGCTGACACCATGGAAGCGACATCTACCT
>CAIMDH010000031.1 GCA_903839715.1 uncultured bacterium | reverse complement strand
TAGTCGCAAACGTTCTCAATCGTCCTCAATTTTAGACAGCGCGTGGTAAAATGGCGTTAATTCGTCTATTTAATAAGAAATTTATGAAAAAAATAAACCTATATACATTCCTGATTTTATTAGTAGCCTTTATGACCTTACCCCCAAACCAAGCCAAAGCAGCTTGTACCATTACTGAAGGTACTTTGAGCTATGGACAAAGTACCTTGGCCATCAAAAGCATGCAGACATGTTTAGCTTCTGAGGGATACGCTATTCCAGCCGGAGCAACTGGTTATTACGGTACTCAAACCAAGCTAGCGGTACAAAAATTTTATGCCGAAAAGTTAAACTTACCTAATTGGCATGGTTTATCAGTTGGTCCACTAGGTCGAGAAACAATCTCTGGGTTAAATAATAAAGTTGTTTCGGTTGGCTCTGGATACAAAAAAGCTGGTAATGAAACTATTTTTAAAAAGTATCTTGCCGAAAATGATATTTATAACTTAAAACCAGAGATGGCAGTTCCAGCGATGGGCTTAGATGAGGCCGACAGATCTGTTACAAATTCGCAGGTCAGCCAGACGGCAGCACCACAAAGAGTCTCTGAGACCACTGTACAGATTAGTGGCGTCGATGAACCAGATATCGTAAAAACCGATGGAGAAAATATATTCTATTCTCGAAATAGTTGGTACGGTGGACCGATTATGCCTATGGTGCGAACTGGCGGAATGGAAGCGATGGTTGATGACCGGATGATGATTGCTCCATATCCGTCAAATCCTGGTGCTACCAATATTATTACCGCTTTTCCTCCAACGACTTTAAAAGTTAGCGAAAAAGTTAGCGAAACTGGTGATTTACTTCTAGATAAAAGTAGTAACACTCTACTAATATTGGCTTATCCAAAAATTGTCGCCTACAACGTAGCCAATGAAAAAATGCCGAAGAAACTTTGGGAATTGGAGGTTCCGCAAAATAGTTCCCTGGTAACAGCGAGACTTAATGCTGGAAAAATTTATTTAGTAACGAGGACCTGGATTGATAATGGAAATCCTTGCCCAATGATGCCGGTATCAGGCAGCAAAAGTATCTTCGTCCCTTGTGCAGATATTTATGTACCAATGCAAATTGAACCAATCTCAGATACATACACTATTCTTAGCATAGACCCTGCTTCAGGAAAGGTTGAGAAAAAATTAGCTTTTGCTAGTGATGGCAGTGCTACTACCGTAATGATGTCGAAAGATAACCTCTACCTGGCTACTAGAGCCTATACCGAACCGACCGAAGTAATGCTTGAGGTCATATCAACCGCAGCTTCTAAATACGTATCCCCAGAAGCGGCCTTACGTATTAACAAAATCAAAGGTTACGAAATCTCACTTAATGGAAAATTAAATGAAGTGACAGTAGTGGTACAAAATGAATTTAACAAACTTAATCCTAATGCTCGCCTAAAAACCGAAACCGATTTCAATAACGACGTATCCTCACTAATGACTAAACGTCAAAGAGATTTAGAGACTACTCGCATTGCTCGTATCGCTCTTTCAACTTTGAGTATTCAAGCGGTAGGAACTGTTCCAGGAAGTCTATTGAATCAATTTTCTTTAGATGAATACAACAGTGATTTGCGAGTATCAACTACGGTTGGTGGAAACAACTGGTTCTCCTGGGGCGGAAGTAGTGAATCAGTAAATGATGTGTATGTACTGGGCTCAGACTTAAAGAAAAAAGGCGAAGTCTTGGACCTAGGTAAGGGTGAAAGAATCTACTCGACTAGATTTATGGGCGACCAAGGTTATGTAGTTACTTTCAGACAAGTTGATCCTTTCTATGTCCTTGATCTCTCAAATCCTGCAGCACCAAAGTTAAGTGGTGAATTAAAAATTCCTGGCTATAGTTCTTATCTAGAAAAAATTGGCGATGATTTGGTACTGGGCGTCGGACGTGAAAATAACAGCGTGAAAATTTCTCTGTTTGATGTGTCGACAGCCAGTGCGCCGAAGGAAGTGGCTAAGTATTTAATACAGGATGAATGGAGTGAGGTTGAAAATAATCACCATGCATTTATGCATGATGCGGATAATAAAATCTTCTTTATTCCTGGCGGAGCTGGTGGCTACTTCTTTAGCTATGCGAATAATGATTTAAAGTTAAACTCGACAGTGGCCCAAGATAGCGTTGCCCGAGCTATCTACATTAATGATTACTATTATGTAATTGGTAATAATGCAATTAAAGTACTAGACCTAAAGACCTGGAACGAAGTATCCAATATAAATTTGGATTAATTATAGCTGATACAAAACAACAGAAACGTCTAGCGCAAGCTTGACGTTTCTGTTGTTTTTGCCTTGACCTACTGACTCTTACTAGAATGGAGTTGAGGACGAATAATTATACTTAGTAACTCGTGTTGAATGCTACGCCTAGGACTCTCCTAGGCGTAGCATGCTCCAAGGCGTAGCTTGACTTAACCGCTTCTGCCTCTATGTTACTTTGGCAAATGTTCTGGCGGGAAAAACATTGGATAGGTAGTCATCAGATATGTCAAAATGCCAATAAACGGCATAGTAACGATGAAAGGCACTACAAAACCTAGCACATACCTAAAAACGCGGTTCTTTGGTGCGCCTTCCTTACCGTTATAACTAATTAAAGCTGGGGTCATAATCACAGCATATGTAGCCATAGTTGGCAAAATTAAAAGTCCAATCAAAAGTGGATTACCGAAGGAATAGACTTTTTCAGCAAAAAGACCAAAGAGGCCGCTCAAAACCAATACTTCTACTCGACTATATTGGTAAAGTCGGAGCAAAATGTACCAACCTATGACTAACCCAGGCAGAATTAGGAAGTTCATAGTTATGTATCGCTGCATACTGAGGATGATATCGGCCACTGAGGTGGCGGTCGGTAGTTTCATAACTATCCCCGCAATCATCTCCTCAAACAAAACCATTGTGAGGCCCAGAATCAAAAAACGGAAAAAACCATTGATAGGTAGTCGTCTTAGCAAGGCTTCCACTCGAGCGTAATTCTTGTATAAGTACCAACCCACCCCGAGCACCCAGACAATATAGTAGAGAGGCATAGTCACACCATTTGGTAGTAAGAGGGCGTTAATAACGATAGTTGAAATAACAAGAAGATAGATAAGTATTTTTTTCATATACCAAAATATTAGCACAATTAGCAACCAGAATGAGTGAGAAACTAACTAACATAATCGTGTCTAATTCAAAAATCATTGTAATAAGCAAGCAGATATCACAGGATCATTTATCCATCACTTAGTTTTAAATTGGACACAAAAAATATTCTTAATTCAATCCTTACGCTCCCTAGGTCGGTCCTAGGAACGTTTTTTATAGTTTATGATTATTAATACAATTTTATAGAGTTATATTTTGTGCTACGCTAGTAGCCTATGTATTATACTAAAACCAAAATTGTTGCCACCTTGGGACCGAATTCAACTGACACAAAGACTATCGAGAGGATGATTGAAGCTGGTTTATCGGTAGCACGTATCAATATGAGTCATGGCGACCACGTC
>CAIMDH010000030.1 GCA_903839715.1 uncultured bacterium | reverse complement strand
CGCACTGCCGCTAAAAATCTAAAGCGGCCGATTGCCATTCTCCAAGACCTCGCCGGCCCAAAGATTCGTATCGGTGAATTTACCACCGAGACTATTACCCTTGTCCCCCACCAAACCTTTATCCTTACCACAAAAAAGCTCGTGGGTGACGAAACAAAGGTCCATATCAATTACGCTAAATTACCAAAAGAAGTAGAGCCTGGAATGTTCATATTCCTAAATGACGGCAAACAAAAACTACAAGTTGAAAAAATAACCGAGAGTGAGATTCATACTACTGTCGTCATCGGCGGCACTATTCGTCCGCGTCGTGGTGTTAATGTACCGGACGCAAACATATCAATTTCTTCTCTCACTCCCAAAGATCGTAAAGACCTAAAATTTGGCCTCACTCAAAATGTCTCATTTGTGACATTGTCTTTTGTTCGTACGGCGAGCGATATTCACCTGCTGCGTAAGCTCATTAACGATTCAAGAATTGGCATTGTAGCCAAAATAGAAACGAAAGCAGCAATCGAGAATCTCGAAGCGATTGTTGAGGCCGCAGATGTAATTATGGTGGCACGTGGAGACCTTGCGATTGAAATGCCAATTGAACAGGTGCCACTCCTGCAAAAACGTATTATTGCAACTGCTAATCGAAACGGTAAACCTGTTATCACCGCGACCCAAATGCTCGACTCTATGCGAACCTCTCCTACGCCGACGCGAGCTGAAGTAACTGACATTGCTAACGCCATTATCGACGGAACTGACGCTATTATGCTTTCAGACGAGACCGCGATTGGTTCATACCCAGCCGAAGCGATTGCAATGATGACTACGGTTGCTAATTCAGTTGAGACCGCTGATTACCTCTCATCCCTAAAAGCTAAGTGGGACTTTGACCCACGTACCAACTGCGAAAAAGTGAGTCGATCAATAGTCCGTAGCGCTAATACTGGTGACACGGTCGCTATCGTGGCATTAAGCGAAAGTGGCTACACCGGGCGTATGATTGCTCGTTATCGACCACAGTGCCCCATCCTTGTACTGACACCACACGAAGCTACTTTTTTAAGTATGCGCCTCGTCTATGGCTGTGAACCAGTTATTATTAAACCGATCAAAAACATTGAACACGCTCGCTTAGCAGCTAAGAACGCAATACTACAACGACAACTAGGTAAAAACGGCGACACTTTTGTGTTGGGTGCAGGTATCCCATTTGGTTCTGCCGGCGCAACCAATATGATGCTTCTAGATACTCTCTAAATTTGTTAACCTTGCAGCCAAACACTAGACACTTATCCTAAGAGGATGAATCGTTTTGATGTTCGGTATATGCAATTAGTGGCAGAAAAACTTTTAGCCATAATCAATAAAAAAGCCACCGTCACGGCAGTGGCGGAGGAATTAAGCGTAACTAGGCAGACAGTCTATATCTGGAAAATGCTGTATGAACGGTTTGGTATTGAGGGACTGATTAAACCTAGGAAGCGTCGTCAGGATACTCCACACAATAAAACTTCGCCGGAAATTGAACAGCTAGTTATTAACACCGCAAATACATACTGGACTGATGGTGTCGAAGCTATCAGTGATCATTTGACTCGGTTGTATAACCTCTCAATTAACCCCACCACGGTCTATCGTATTCTGAAGCGTGGAGGTGTTAGATATAAGTGAACATCATCCTCGTACCACCAAACGCTGGAAGATTAAGCTCTATAGTCACCAGGTACCTGGTTTGGAGTTGCAAATGGATACCAAGTATCCATTTGGATACAAACAAGGGCGAGTGATCTATACCATCATCGATGACGCTTCGAGATGGGTCTATGCCTGGACATACACCACGGCCAATGCAGAGAACACGATTGATTTCATTAATCGGGTGTTGGTGCACACTCCGTTTTCTGTGCAGAAGATACGGACTGACCAAGGGAAAGAATTTAGTGCACGAAGTGTGCGACAACACTTGAATGGTATTGGAATTGAACACCGATTAAACACTCCGTATTGTCCCGAAGAAAATGGCAAGATTGAACGCTTCCACCGAACACTTAATGAAAAGTGCGTGGTGGGTATGTATCCGAGTGATTCATTGGATGTTCTGCAGTATAAACTAACGTTATTTCTTAAGTACTATAACTATCAGAAACGACATCGCGGACTTGGTATGGAAGGGATGACTCCGATGAGAAAGATAGCGAGTTGTGGATAGTGTCAATTTTAGGCTGCAATGTTACAATAATTTACACATATGGAAAATACACACGAAGTAAATGAAATTATCACACCTAAAAAGAACATCTTGTTTGAAGTAACAACTGTATCAAGAATATTGGCAGCTACGTTATTCGTTATATTGCCATTCATTGGTGGCTGGATCGGGTACATCTACGGTCAAAATAGCACAGTAAGTGAAGCTGTGACGGACATTAAATTTGATACACCACACCAAATCGAGACTCTAAAACTAAACAGTGAAGATAACACCTTATCAGACGATGTCCCTCATAAGCTAATAGAAGATGTTTCTACAGAAAAAATAATGTGTAGCGCATTGCCAGAAATCGAAACGATCTTAAGTACTTTTGATACTGACACTCAAAAGTTTTGGCGACGACTTGTTTTCGAGATCAATGACACAAGTTGTACAAAACGAGTGTTTGGGAATAAAAATATACTATATGACATTAGTGCTGGATGCGGTTTTTGCTTCATGCATATTTATAAAAATGAATCAGGTTATCAAACCTTGCCTCCCTCTAGTAAACTCATTGATAATCTGATAGTAACCGTAGATGAACGCTCAGTTGAAGTTTTAGACCCTAGAACCAGTCAATCACGTACTGTTCTGCGCTTAGTTGATAGAGATGTAAATAAGACTTTTTTTGCTGATGAAAATCATAGCTCAAAGATTACATACAATGAAACTGATAACACAATTTCTGTTTCTGTCTTCGACCTAAATACATGCGCGGAAGGTCACGGTGGATGCTATTACATGGAAATAACACCTGATTTACGGGTAGTGAAATTACGTTGATACAAAGAATATTCCTAAAAGAAAGCTAAATGGTCACTCTCTAAATTTGACATTCTGAATATTCAGGCTAGAATAATTTCAGATTACACAAAGGAGGTTGGTTATGAATCTAGATTTATGCAATGAATTTGACGCTCTCGCACACAGAGCAGAACAAGCACTCTTTGGAGCATCACCTGTAGAAATTCTGCGTGTGGGTAGTGAAGCGCAGAAATCTGACCACCTGTTGCTAGCACAAATTCTTGCAACTTCTGGTGGAAATGTCTACTTACTTTGGGGAAAACCACAAAATGAAACAAAATGGCTTCCTTTGTACGTTGGGCAACGGAAGCAGAAGGAGATAAAAACAAGACTCAGGCAACATCTTTTTAAAGTACATTCCAGGACTGAATCAAAACTCAAACGAGTTGAGGAGTACGTTAAAAATGGTGGTCGGATTGGGATTTCCGTAATCTTAATCAAACCAGACGAGTTACGTACTAGTATTGAACAAAGACTTATTAAGAATAATATTAATAAGCAGCCTGGGTGGCTTTTTTGGAACAGACATTCCTGATTTTCTTCCCCTACAAAACTCTATATGAATAAATTTCATATAGAGTTTTCATTTTCCTTCTTTTTTCATCAATACTCTTAATATCTTTCTCGAGCGATTAGGCGTATTATGGGTTATGGCTTTTTGGGACAAAATAACCTCACGCGGTAGCGTTGACGATCGTCGAGGT
>CAIMDH010000029.1 GCA_903839715.1 uncultured bacterium | reverse complement strand
TCAATGGCAGCGGCTTCGACTTGTATATAATTTTATTTATACACAAAAAAACGCGACATAATGTCGCGTTTTTTTGTGTATGAGTTGAGCTATGTCAAATTTCTAATGTTATACTAAACACACATGGAATTTCTTTTTGCGCAGTTCCCACTATTTGGTATTGTTCTTTTTGCATTGGTATTTGGGGTGATTATCGGCAGCTTTCTTAATGTTTATATTTACCGTTTTCATACCGGCAAGTCACTCATGGGTAGTTCGCATTGTTTATCGTGTGGAACTGATCTCAAGCCGTATGAGCTCGTGCCACTCTTTTCGTATCTGGCGCTGCGTGGGCGGTGTCGGACTTGTAGCTCTCATATACCAAGCCGCTACTTCTTAGTTGAGCTTTTAACCGGTCTGCTTTTTGTTGGCGTGGTGCTTGTGGCAACTGATGTGATGACACTCATTCATATGCTCGTTATGATGTCACTATTGGTCGTGGTGGCGGTATACGACATGTACCATATGGTGATACCAGATGAGCTTGTGGTCAGTTTGCTTGTAGTAGTACTGTCGCTACAGTACTACATGCATATTATGGGACTGCCACTGCAAGTATTTTGGTATAATATAGCAGCAGCACTTCTGGCCTCACTTTTCTTTATGACACTGTGGCGAGTTTCCCGTGGGACTTGGATAGGCTTCGGTGATGTGAAGTTGGTGGTACCACTAGCATTGGCTGTGGGATATATACAAGTATTTTCGATGGTAGTGTTGTCATTTTGGATTGGGGCAGTCATCGGGGTGGCAATTATGCTTTGGCAAAAACTGCAACGCCAGCGCCAACTCCACTTTCGTTTTTTACCTACAGAATTGACACTTAAAAGCGCAGTGCCATTTGCACCATTTCTTATTTTAGGATTCCTAACCGTATACTTTTTTGAGATTAACGTAATTACCTTACTAAGTTATGCCTAATTCATACTTTTCTAAAATGAGTCTTCAATCCGGTTTCGGATTAATTGAACTGCTGGTCAGTATTAGTATTGCGGTCTTGGTGATGTCAGTAGTAATGTTTAATCAAAAGGGTAGTAATAGTTCAGTGCTGCTCCGTTCACAGGCCTACGAAGTGGCACTAGGCTTGCGTGAAGTGCAGCTTTCTGCCGTGAGTGCAAACAGGCAAACTGCTGGTTATCGTAATGTTTTGGGAATGTACTTCAATACAACTGCTAGCACAAAAGGTTCATACTACACTTTTCTTGATACCGGAAACTATTTTTATGAAAGTACTGAAGCAAGCGGCTTTAAAAGAAGTAATCTTGATAAGCGTTTTGAAATTAGTGAAATCCGTGTAGTGAACGGCGCAACTGAGACTCCTGAGACAGATATCTCTATTATGTTTGAGCGACCAAATTTTGATGCAATTTTTTATACAGCTGCCGGTGCACCCGCAGTTGCTTCGGCAGTCGAAATCGATGTTCGTCTTAAAGGTACAACTGGCTCAAGTATTGGTGCCGTACGTACAGTTGAAGTTACAAGAACAGGACAAATAATTGTACAATAAACACATGCAACGCTCATGTATTAAAACCGCTGGATTCACTTTAGTTGAGATGATTGTCTCGCTCGGGGTTTTTGCAGTAGTAGTTACGATGACTGTGGGTGCTGTCCTGGTACTTATTTCCACTAATCAACAGCTCCAGGCTGAGCAAAGTGTCATGACTAATTTATCTTTTGCGCTTGATACTATGACGCGTGAAATGCGTACGGGATACAATTACTATTGTTCAGGTCGGTCAAATTATTCAGCAGGTGGAGCGAATAATATCTTTAAAGATACTAATGATCATGAGGCTGAAGTTTTAGCAAGAACAAACGACTGTTCTAGCGGTCGTGGCAGTGGAGAAAATCTTCAAGGAGTCTCTTTTTACGAGGGAGGGGATAGTTTGACAGGAGCGTCAGCGCGAAGAATACTGTATTTTTACGATAGTACTGGTACCACAAAGACCATTAAGCGACGAGTGGGAAATCAACCAGCTCAATCTATTGTCTCTTCTGGCTTGAATATCACAGACGCTAATTTTTATGTTAGTGGAACTGCAACAACTTCAGATGCAGTGCAGCCGACTATTACTGTATACATTGAGGCTCAGGAAGTGGATGACCCTGGTAAGACGTATTATTTAGAGACTACCGTAACACAGCGATCGTTAGACCTATGATGTTTTACACTAACATAAAAAATCAAGGATTTTCTCTAGTTGAGACACTGGTGGCTATTTCCATACTACTCTTAGTGGTAACTGGCCCTATGACTATATCAATGCGTACCGCCAAGAGTACGAGTTTTGCTACTGAACAGGTACAGGCATTTTTCTTAGCACAGGAAGGTCTGGAGTTGGCGCAAAAAGGACGAGACGACCTACTTTTGGGTCGGTTTTTGCCGTCAGCAAATCCTTCATACATCGCAAATCCCTGGTCACAATTTAGTAGCACAACTGGTGCGTTCCAAAGTTGTCATAACTCTACTGGTTGCGGTTTGCAGTGGAGCGCTTCGAGTCCAACACAGCTAGGTACGGTTATTAATTGTTCTGGGAGCTGTGTATTGTATCGTACCAATTCAAATGTTCGCTCACGGTTTACGTATACTGCGACCTCAAACATTCTTACACCATTTACGCGACGTATTTATTTTAGCAATATAACAGGCGGTGTAGCGATTCGTTCGGAAGTGACGTGGCGTACTGGGTCGCTTGTTGCTGAACAGAAGGTGACTAGTATGACGTATCTATACAACATTTATGCTTTACCATAACACTACTACAAAATCACAAAACGGATTTGCACTGCTGCTAGCCCTGGTTGTAGTGTCCGTTATTGTGTCTGTAGGACTGACTGTACTTGATCTCACAATAAAACAGGTGCGGTTGTCGACAAATTCTAAAGAATCTGAAATAGCCTTCCATGCTGCCAATGCTGCTGTTGAATGTGCTCGTTATACACGTGTCCTGGCGACAACAACAATGGAATCAGGGTCGAATGTTTCCATGTCATGTTTTGGTGCTGTTGCAGAAACTGTTACACCAACCACTGTTATTCCTGGTGCATATATGTATAGTCCGACAGGTTTTACTTGGGGCCTGTCTGGAGCGCAACGCTGTTCACTTATGAAAATACTAGTTATCGTCTCTAGCTCAGACGCTACAACCACAGTACCAAATATGAAGACATTAATGCCTGGTTATCCTAATAATACTAAAGACTGTGAGCCTGGTGGTTTGTGTACTGTTATCTCCGCACAAGGATATAGTAATACGTGCGGTAATATCGGTACTGCAGGTACCGTTCAGCGTGAAGTCTTGCTAGAATTATAGGAATGAAAAAAAAGACAGAGTCGGAGCTACATTTAGCCAAGCTTCGCGCGGTGGTGGCGTATCATCAGCTAAAATACCATACCGAAGATTCACCAGAAATTTCGGACCAGGCATACGATGCACTGGTACGGGAATTAATGATGCTTGAGGAAAAACTGGAGGGACAGGTGAGTCATGTATCACAAGCAGTTGGTGGTTCGGTTAGCGCGGCTTTTACCAAAGTAAAGCATCAAGTACGGCAGTGGTCTTTTGATAATGTGTTTAATTATGAAGAGCTCTTGGGGTGGGAAGAGCGTTTGTATCGCTATTTAGACAAAGAAGGATTTTTGGCTACAGACATAGCCTATGTGGCTGAGCATAAGATAGATGGACTTAAACTCGTGATGGAGTACAAAGCTGGTCAGCTCGTACGTGCATTGACACGGGGTGATGGAGAGGTTGGGGAAGATGTTACACATACCGCCCGGATGATAGACTCATTACCCCAAACGCTAAAGTATTCAGTTGATTTACTTTGTGTGGGTGAAGTTTGGATGGGGCAGATGGAGTTCGCTGCATTGAATGACCGACAACAAAAAAATGGCGAAGCGATTTTTGCTAATCCACGTAATGCAGCAGCAGGATCTCTGCGGCAGCTTGATCCTAAGGTGGCTAAAGAACGGTCCTTGTCACTCTTTGTGTATGATGTGGATGTATTTGAGGAGCGAGATGCAAACCTCGCTGCTCCTGCTACCCAGTTTGAAGAGCTAGCTCTCCTAAAAAAGCTAGGCTTACCAATCAATCCCTACTCAAAACTTTGTCATACTTTAGATGAAGTACAGGTATACTACGAAGAGTGGAAATTAAAGAGTGAAACATTACCCTACGGAGTTGATGGAATCGTCCTTAAAGCTAACGATATTAGGGTACAGCATGCAGCTGGCTATACCGCTAAAGCGCCTCGTTTTGGTATTGCCTATAAGTTCCCAGCGCTCGAGACGACTACGGTGGTTGAGGCGATTGATTTACAAGTTGGACGAACAGGAGTGGTGACACCGGTCGCGCATTTACGAGCAGTGGTGGTTGACGGCTCTACAGTAACACGCGCCACCCTTCATAATGAAGACCAGATTGCACGGCTGGATGTTCGTGTTGGTGATACTATTATTATTCGTAAAGCCGGCGATGTCATACCTGAAGTGGTGTCGGTGGTCAAAGAATTGCGGCCGCTGAAGACGGCGCCGTACCGTTTTCCAGAAAAAGTGTTGGCGTGCGGGGGAGATGGAAGTATTGAACGTGTGCCGGGTACCGCAGCTTATCGCTGTGTGTCGCTTGATTCTGATTTTTTGCGCCGACAAAAGATGTACTACTTCGTTTCAAAAAACGCTCTCAATATGGATGGTGTTGGTCCGCGGATTATTGATACGTTGCTCGAGCATATGCTCATTACAGATGTTGTTGATCTTTTTACACTAACGAGTGAAGACCTCTATTCTTTACCGGGTTTCAAGCAAAAAGCAGCTGATAACGTTGTTGCGGCAATCGCTGCAGCGCGAACGGTGCCGCTGGCACGCCTATTGATTGGGCTTGGAATTGAGCATGTAGGTGAAGAAACGGCACGGCTATTAGCCAAACATTTGCGTACTGTAGTTGCTGTGCAGACTGCTAAAGAAGAAGGACTTCTTGCTATTGATGGTATAGGAGAAATTGTGGCGGCAGCAATTTTGTCTTGGCAGAAAAATCCTCATGAACAAGATTTACTCAGAAGATTATTGCAGTATATAAATATTACAAATGACGAGGCAGTAAGTAGTACCAAACTAGAAGGTAAATCTTTTGTATTTACTGGTAGCCTCATCACCTTATCGCGAGATGAGGCTAGTGAGTTGGTGCGAGCGCATGGCGGAATGGTTAGTAGTGCTGTTTCTAAAAAAACAGCCTACGTGGTTGCGGGTACAGACCCGGGTAGTAAGCTTAATGATGCAAAAAAGCACGAGGTCACAGTACTTTCAGAAGAAGAGTTCAAAGCCCTCGTAGCGTGATTGCGGACGGGGTGGTATGATGCAAATCTATGACTAAAGAAGAGACACTACATCTCGCCAAATTGGCGCGGATTGAGCTTAGCGACGCTGAAATAGATAAATTTACAACAGAAATGTCAGCCATTTTGGAGTACGTCAGTACCGTCACTGATATTGTAGGTGATGATACTTTGACGGCACCACAAGTGGGTGCAAAATATAATGTATTTAGAAAAGACGAAGTCACTAACGAGGCCGACGAATACACCGCCGACCTGCTCGCTGAGATGCCTCAAACACAAGGCCGTTTTATGGTTGTCCAAAAAATTCTTAATCCCGACGCATAATACTTCAGTATGTATACTATTACCGAACTCCGTAAAAAATATATCAGCGGCGAACTGACACCGACCGAAGTTTTTGATACTGCGCTGGCAGCGATTACTGCCAAAGATGCCGAGATTCATGCGTTCCTTGCTGTGTTCACTGACGCGCGCAGTGAGGCTGAGGCTGCAACAGTAGCGTACCGTAAGCAAGGTGCAGACACACCACCGCTACTTGGTATTCCGCTTGCTATCAAAAGTAATATTTTAATTAAGGGGAGAATTGCCTCAGCGGCCTCCAAAATTCTTGAAAATTATACAGCGACGTATGATGCAACCGTGATTGCACGTTTGCGCGCTGCGGGAGCGATTTTTATTGGTGCTACCAACATGGATGAATTTGCAATGGGTGGTTCTACCGAAAACTCTGCCTTTGGTTTGACTCGAAATCCGCTTGACCCGTCTCGAGTCCCTGGTGGGTCATCAGGAGGCTCTGCGGCAGCTGTGGCAATGGGGATTGTGCCAGCCGCAATGGGAACTGATACCGGTGGTTCAATTCGCCAACCAGCCAGTTTCTGCGGGTTGGTGGGATTTAAGCCAACGTATGGTGCAGTGTCACGATTTGGGTTGATTGCTATGGGTTCTTCACTAGACCAAGCTGGGCCGCTCACTACTACGGTAGAAGATGCTGAACTGATTCACTCCATTATCTCAGGAGCGGATGAATATGATGCTACTACCATTACACCAGATACCTATGGAGATGTCGCAATCAAAGAAAAATATACTTTTGGTGTTCCACGTCAGTTTTTAACTGATGGAATCGATGCGGATGTGCTCGCTACCTTTAATGCGCATGTTGAGGCACTCGCGGCGGCAGGACATACAGTCGTTGATATTGATTTACCGATTTTTGAAAAAGGTCTCGCTGCCTACTATATCGTTATGCCAGCAGAAGTGTCCTCGAATCTCGCCCGATTTGATGGAATGCGGTATGGATTATCCTCTTCTGGCGACAACTTACTCGATGTCTATCAAAAGACTCGTGCCAATGGATTTGGAAAAGAGGTAAAACGTCGTATCTTACTAGGTACGTATGTGTTGTCTTCGGGATACTACGATGCTTTTTATGGTAAGGCTGAGCTAGTGCGTGCTAAAATGCGTGCCGAGCTCCGAGAAGTGTTTAAAACTGTTGATGTGATTTTAACGCCAACTGCACCAACACCAGCCTTTAAGATTGGCGAACAAGAAGATCCATTAGCGATGTATCGACAGGATATCTTTACGGTACCAGTAAATCTCGCTGGTGTGCCAGCGCTTTCATTCCCCATGGGTACGGTCGTAAGAGAGGGAATTGAATTGCCGATTGGGGTACAATATATAGCACCACACGGTGGCGACGCTCGTCTCTTTAGTATCGGCAAAAAAATCTATGACGAGCGCCGCTAGTTAGTGGTCTCTATGGACAATTCACAAGGCATTACTACTACCTACGAAAACGATTTTTCTACTACTCGTGTCGATGTCACGGGGGCTGGTCCCTTTGGTGATATATTTGGGTCACTATTTGATAGTGTAAGTACAGTGTCGTTCTTTTCAGGAGAAGGAATACTCTCACTCTTAAATTCTATTTGGTTTGTGTATGCAATGTTTGCGTATATCGCGTGTATCTTTATGTTGGTGCTCTATGTGTACGCTTCAACAGGACAAAAAAAGCTCAATGAACTCGATGCTGAGGCTAGGGAACATGCGGAGCGGATGTATGAAGAATACTTTAAAGGTGGTATCGCAAATAACCGTCTTGAAGACATGTTGACGCATATCGGATCAGATAGTCCAAATGACTGGAAGCTTGCCATCATCGAGGCCGATATTATTTTAGGTGAATTACTCAAGGAGGCAGGATATGTAGGTGTTTCAATCGGTGAACGTTTGCGTGGCCTTTCGACTAATCAATTACAGTCTTTGGATGACGCTTGGCAGGCTCATAAAGTACGTAATCAAATCGCCCACAGTGGCTCTGATTTTGTACTTACTCACAAACTCGCACAAGACACTATCAAGCAGTACCGCCGTGTTTTCTACGAGCTTGGGGTGCGGTAGCTATTGGTTTTTTACGATAGCTAGAAGTTGGCTATTTGACCCCTGCATACATAGAACAAAAAAGCACTCCGGAAGGAGTGCTTTTTTGTTCTTGTTGCGGGGCCCGGAATCGAACCGGGGTCTGGAGGTTATGCATACCACTATAGTTTTCACTACTCTACTAATACTAGTAGATTTGGGGTCTGGACTATACCTTCATCTTTTTAGTTTCCTAAAGTCAGATGCCTACCATCTAGTCTCTACACCTTCCGAAATAATTTCTTATTAAGGCTTGGCTCGGTATTGCCATGTTCTCGTTTTGCAAGCGAACGAAGGTTTCACCGAATTTGGCAAGAATTCCATAATGCGTTTCTGCGTTATGAGCCCTCTTGAGCCTCCCGAGGTACCTCTCCTCTACCCCGCGT
>CAIMDH010000028.1 GCA_903839715.1 uncultured bacterium | reverse complement strand
CACACTTTCTGGTGGTGAGGCGCAGCGGATTCGTCTCGCTTCACAGCTCGGCTCGGGCCTGGTCGGAGCGCTCTATGTACTTGATGAACCAACAATCGGTCTACATCAACGGGACAATGATCGCCTCATTAAAACTTTGACTGAGCTCCGTGACCTCGGTAACACTATTATCGTTGTCGAGCACGACGAAGACACAATTCGGGCTTCTGACTACCTGATTGATATTGGTCCTGGGGCCGGTATCCATGGGGGACACGTCATCGTCTCTGATTATCTACCAAAACTACTTTCTGCTCCGACTAACCCTTCAAAATCAGTCACACTTGAGTACTTGCGTGGTGACAAAAAAATTGCCATACCACAGCGACGTGAATCAGAAAAGGGTTCACTCAAAATCCGTGGTGGCAAAGCTTTTAATATCAAGAATCTCAACATCGACATTCCGCTCGGTCGGCTGATTTGTGTTACGGGAGTATCTGGCTCTGGTAAATCAACATTTATGTACGAGATAGTCGACAAAAACCTCAAGTCACGACTCGAGAAAAAATTCCGCACCCCTCATACCTACAACTGTAAGACCTTTACCGGTACTGAGTATCTAGGACGATCCATTCTAATTGACCAGTCACCAATCGGTCGGACCCCACGGAGTAACCCAGCTACGTACACTGGTGCCTTTTCGCATATCCGTGACATGTTTGCTGCAACCGGAGAAGCCCGAGCTCGTGGCTGGAAGCCTGGTCGTTTTAGTTTTAATGTGAAGGGAGGTCGTTGCGAAGCGTGTCAGGGTAATGGTGAAATTGCGGTAGAGATGCACTTCTTGCCAACCGTCTTCGTAACCTGTGATGTCTGTGATGGTAAACGCTTTACGAAAGAAACTCTGGAGGTGACCTACCGCAAGAAGAATATTAATGAAGTGCTTCACATGACCATCGAAGAGGCACACCTATTTTTCATGGACGTGCCAGCTATTCAAGAGCGCCTCAAGTCACTATTAGATGTCGGTCTTGGCTATCTCGAGCTCGGACAAAGCGCTACAACCCTCTCAGGTGGCGAAGCACAGCGTGTCAAAATTGCTTCTGAACTGTACAAACCACATACCCAAAAAACAATGTACCTTCTCGATGAACCTACGATTGGACTTCACTACGAAGACGTCAAAAAGCTGATTGAGATTTTGCAGCAGTTGGTAAATCAAGGTAATACCGTGATGGTAATTGAACACAATCTTGATTTGGTAAAGAGTGCCGACTACATTATTGACATTGGTCCTGAGGGTGGTGCCGGTGGCGGCGACTTACTCGCCAAAGGCACACCAGAGGAGGTGGCCGAAAATCCCAACTCCTTCACCGGTATGTATCTGAAGAACGTTCTCTAGTGCTTCTATGACCAAAACTGAGCTCCTAAAAAAGCCGTTGCCAGATAGTCCAGGCGTGTACTTTTTTCTGGATAAAAACCAGAAAATTTTATATATCGGTAAAGCTACATCACTACGCAATCGGGTGCGTAGCTATTTTGCGTCTGACCTCAAAGAAAAGCGTTCAGAACTAATCGAAAAGATGGTAACGGATGCGCACAGTATTGACCATACAGAGACTGAGAGTGTACTCGAAGCCCTGATACTTGAGACCAACCTCATCCGTACCCACAAGCCACACTACAACACCAAGAGTAAAGACGACAAAAGCTACAATCACCTCATTATTACAAACGAAGAATGGCCACGGGTGCTCGTTGTGCGCGGCCGTGATGTGAGTGAGCAGTTTCTTAAAGAAGAAATCAAATGCGAGTTTGGGCCCTTTCCAAGCGCAACCTTGCTCCGTGTCGCCCTCAAAATTGTCCGTCGCCTCTTTCGCTTTTATGATACCAAAGAACCGGTAGGTGCTGAGCGTACCAAGATGGCTCGCGGTAAAATCGACTTCAATCGCCAGATTGGTCTTTACCCTGACCCTAACCAAAAAGAAGAGTACCTTCGTACCATCCGCCACATCAAATTACTTTTTGAGGGTAAAAAACAGCAGATTATTAAAGAGCTAGAAAAAACAATGATGCGGGCTG
This sequence comes from uncultured bacterium, assembly GCA_903839715.1. GTDB lineage: Bacteria > Patescibacteriota > Minisyncoccia > Phycocordibacterales > UBA918 > OLB19. The sequence continues at coordinate 2,561 of CAIMDH010000028.1, read as the reverse complement.
CTAAGCTCCAAGCCTTTGAGGACGCCAACAAGTTTAAAAAGCAGATATTCGCTCTCAAACACATTGAAGATATTGCCCTGATCAAGAATGACCAGCAGGGCCTACGGGTCAACGATAGCTTCCGTGTCGAAGCCTATGATATCGCGCATATGGCGGGCCAGGATATGGTAGGCGTTATGGTCGTGGTCCAAAATGGTGAGAGCCTGAAGTCCGAATATCGCAAATTTAAGATAAAAACCCTAAAGCAAGCAAATGACCCTGCAGCCCTCAAAGAAGTGCTGGTGCGGCGTTTTACGCATTCTGAGTGGACAAATCCTGACCTCATTGTCGTCGATGGCAATGATATCCAACGAAACGCCGCAAAGCTCATACTCCATGAGCGTGGAATCACTATCCCGATTGTGGCAGTAGTCAAAGACGAACGGCACAAAGCGGCAGCGGTTTTGGCGACGCCAGAACAACTTAAAAAATATCGCTACGATATTTTACTTGCCAACGCCGAGGCTCACCGCTTCGCGATCGGCTTTTATCGCAACCTTGCCCGCAAACGTATGCGCCCTGAGTAAGTGGAGGATATTCTAACATGTAGCGCCGACTCTGTGTTAAAATCTTAGATATGAGTCATCTCCAGGTAGCAGTATTACGCGGTGGTCCCAGTGAGGAATACCAGATTTCGATGCGTACCGGCAGTGCTGTACTGCAGGCCCTAGCTGAGTCAGGCTATCAAGTAAAAGATATTATAATTACCAGGCAAGGGGAGTGGCTTGAACACGGTTTCTCGCGTAGTCCAGAAAATGCTCTCCAGGCCGTTGACGTAGTATTTATTGCCCTCCATGGTGCGTATGGTGAAGATGGGGAAGTACAGAAAATTATTCAGCGCTTAGGGATTCCGTTTACAGGCAGTCGCTCCTTTGCATCAGCACGCGCTTTCAACAAAACCCTCACCAAGAAAACCTTGCTAGACCACGGAGTCCTCATGCCAGCGCACCGCGAGGTCTCTCGTGAGGATGACGAGGATGTGGTTACTATTGCGAGCGGTATAGTAGACTCGTTTGGTCCGGAATATATTATAAAACCGGTAGCAAGTGGATCATCAATTGGTGTTGAACTCGTGCGGGCCGGACAGTCACTGGAAGTAGCACTAAATCAAGCACTGGAGCGCTATGAACGTGTGCTTGTAGAAGAATTCATTCGTGGCAAGGAAGCTACCTCAGCCACTCTCGAAAACTTCAGAAATCAGCAAGTGTATGTATTTCCCACAGTGGAGATTGTTACTCCGCGCGATACACAGTTTTTTACTACTGAAGCGAAATATGATGGTGAGACAGTCGAGATCTGCCCTTCACGTTTTTCATATGGAGAACGTGGACGAATAGCGGAAGTGAGCGCCTTGGTACACGAGGTGCTCGATTTGTCACAGTATTCACGTAGTGACTTTATTGTGAGCGACAAAGGTATTTATTTCCTTGAGGTAAACACCTTACCTGGCCTGACGGCTGAGTCGCTGTACCCCAAGGCAGCAGCCTCGGTAGGATTAGATCTCAAACAACTGATTGCGCATCTAGTGGAAACAGCAACCTGTTAAGAACAGTAGAACGAACTATTAATTTTGGTATAATAAAAACATTATGGAAGGAACAAGACACGAAAAAGCAGTCCTCGTTATTGCTTCATATGCAATTGGCTTTGTGACTGCATTTATTTTGTACAGCAATGTTACTAGTAACACGGAGGAAGTATTTATCAATATTGGAGACAATAGTGCAGCAGCAGTGATTACTGCTACGCCAGTGGCAGCTGAACCGGTAGTAACAGCACCAGGAGGTGTAACACTGACGTATGTTGATGGATTACTCCAAGTAACGGTCGATAACTCTGTGCATACACTCTCATTTAATCCAGAAGTAAGTAAACTTACAACCGATCTGGATACCGAGGCACAAGGGTTCCACTACGGTGAAATGCCTTATGGTCTTTCACTAGATAACAAGTTTGTTTTCTTCTGTGAACGACATGATGCTGAAGCGTCATCGTGTGAAGGGTATGTCTATGACATAGAAGCAGACAGTATTTACCCAGTTGTGAAGGATGGCAGAGTAGTCACTATTTCTGAGAAGAGTGCAGTAGAAGCAATTTGGACAGTGGATGGTCTCTCTGTTGGTGTTGCCAAGTCTGCCAACCCAGCTGCACCGTGGGTACTTATCGCAAAATAAAGTCTGCTGCTTGACTTAGAATAGTTAAACCCGTATTATAGTCCGAAATTAAAGAACTTTTCTTTAATTTCTTGGGCCAGTAGCTCACTTGGTAGAGCGCCTCATTTGCACTGAGGAGGCAGGGAGTTCGAATCTTCTCTGGTCCACAAAACTAAATCGCCTTCGGGCGATTTTTTTGTGGACCAAAAGAAAGGTGCATGCGCACCTTTCGTGAAGATTCGAACGCCGGAAACATGGCGCACGGAGCGGAGCGAGTACGACAGTTGAGGCGTGTCCCGCGGCACCTGCTAGATTGTGGGCGTAGCGAAACAATATAGCTTGGTGACCGTCAGGACGAACTTCTCTGGT
>CAIMDH010000027.1 GCA_903839715.1 uncultured bacterium | reverse complement strand
TTTGTAAAGCTCTACGTTTGGCTGATCAAAAGCATTTACCTCAAGCAGTTTAGCTACATACATCACTTCACGTAAGCGCATCGCCATAAATAATCCTAGTGAGTATGGAAGAGACTCTTCAAAAATAGTTGCTCGGTATGGGAGCTGACGCTCTTGGTAGGCAGCCATGACACCGCCATATAACGCGGCCGTCACTTCTTGAAGTGAGTACCCTTTCAATGTTGATGCAATCTTACTAGTACGAGCAATTTTCATATCAATAAATTCATCATCAAACGTCACGAAGTCAGTATAAGTATCCGGGACTCCACTAAGGTACAGTTGTCCTACTGAGTGAAGCTCAACAGCAGTAGAGATAGTAGGGACCATTGCCAAAGTAACGGGCTTCCCTTGCATACCAACTTCTTTCCCCAAGCTTTCGGCGAAGAGTTGGCGGTACCAAGCACCAAGCGCTGCCAAGCGTGGTTCAAAGGCAAAAAAGTTGTAGTGATGGTACTTGAGCTTGTAGTACGAAGCAATCCGCGCCGCACTTTCCACGACAAGACTTTCAAACCGTTCTTCACTCGCATCGAGGTAGCCAGCAATAAAATCATCAACATCGTGCCCAAGCAGAGTCAGTGGCACCAACCCGACTGCAGTCGCGGCTGAGTAGCGTCCACCGATCACCTCAGGCATCGCAAGCATCATTAAGCCACGCTTCTTAGCATAGTGCATGAGCTCAGTACCAGCATCACCAATAACCATGATCTGCTTGTAAACTGACTCCCCTTTCTCTGCAACTAATGCGTCTAGGAGCACTGAAGCATTCGCCAGAGTTTCAGTGGTCTTGCCAGACTTACTAATAATACAGATTGCATACTGTTCAACCTTTTTGTATGACAAAAGCTCTTTGAGTGCCAAATCAATCGCGTGCGCAGAGACAGTATCAAGCACAGTAAGCTTAACTGCACCGCGGTCAAGCACCTGATGAATTGCCTCTACTCCCAAACTAGAACCTCCGATACCAACCAAAACAACATGCTTTACAGACTTAAACTGCTTTTTTACTGCAGCGAGCGTCTCATGTAGTTCAAAGTCTTTGCAATGAAATAGCGAGTATTCACTGATGGTCTTAGTATTTTCAGCTATAGCTGTCGCAATTTGATCACGGTAGGTTTTTAGCTTTTTTTCGGCCGCGGTACGATTTTTTTCTACGACTCGTTTGTCGTCAAAATAAGAAATAAACATAACAGAAAGGAATTAGACTTGGCGGACATTCTTACACTCTACATTCTTAATAATATACTTATAGGCATCTTCAACACTATCAACAACATGGAAGAGTTCCATATCCTCCTTACTGATAGTTTTGTACTTTTTGATTAAATCCTTTTCAAACCAACGGAGTAACGGCTCCCAGAACTCAGTACCGTAGAGAATGACAGGAATACGATCAATTTTTTTTGTTTGGATCAAAGTTATAATTTCAAAAAGCTCATCAAGAGTACCAAATCCACCTGGGAAGTAGACATATACTTCAGAAGCAAATGTTAGCATCACCTTTCGTGAAAAGAAAAAATCAAAATCAAGTGATTCGGTAGTATAAGGATTAAGCTTTTGTTCAAAAGGTAGCTGTATATTGAGACCGATGGAATTACCACCCACCTTAAAGGCACCGACATTTGAAGCCTCCATGATACCTGGTCCCCCTCCAGAAATAATCGTAAAACCTTTCTTGGCTAATTTTGCAGCTAATTCTTCTGCAGCTTTGTAGTATGGATCATTTGGCTTGAGTCGAGCACTACCCCAAAAAGTAGCAGCTAAACCATAGTTGCGCAGGAGCTCAAAGCCCTGTACAAACTCCGACATAATACGAAAGACACGCCACGACTGAATTGCGCCATCATTTCCCTTTGGGTCTAATAATTCATTTATTACACGACAATGCGGCCGTTCTTTTGGTACCGGCTTCTTTTTGAAACTAAAAATTTTCTTTACCATATTTATCATATTGTATCACCTAGAGTCCGCCACGGAATTCCAAACTGACTAAATTCGGGGAGAAGCTTCTGATCATAGAGTAACCGTGCAGTTACTTCCGCATGCGAGAGGGCGCCAGTGAGTGCATTATGTGGCTCGGGTTCATCGGGAATGCCACAGTAGTTGAGGATAGCATCAAGATTAAGTGCGCTCCGGCGGTGTTGCTCGTCTAACGGTGGTGTAAGCCCACGCTTTACCATGTGCATATAGCAGAGTGTATGGGTATCTAGTGTCCGGTACGCCAAGTCCCATGGTAAATCAGCGCGATCACAGGCGGCACGTACCATATCACGGTCAAAAGAAACGTTTTGTCCGACCAGTGTCCGGTCAGCTATATGTTGACTCCATTCCAAAAATGAACGAACGAGTTCCGCCTCAGTTTGTTTAGATGAATCAGTAATTTCGGCTTCGGTATAGCCATTTACTGCCAATGCTCCCTCCATGATATGTGCCCCTTCCCATATTTTGCATTCACCGTAAAAGCGACGGGCTGGGTCGCTAATATCCAGAGCTCCCAGAGAAACAATTGAATGTTTTTCGTGATTAGTACCTGAAGCTTCGACGTCAATAATTATCATAGTTTTGGATTAGCGGCGCGAAGCGGTACCGTGCTACTAATTTTATCATAGGCACCAGCCACCGCAGCACCGTAAAAAATAATCATAGCCAAGACATACACCCATACAAATAGAATAAGGATCAATCCAGCGGCACCATACAGTGTGAGCACCGGAGTGGTGACAATATATACAGCCACCAATGCCTTAATAACCACAAATAGCAAAGCACTTACTGCTGCGCCGACAATACACGCTTTCCAGCGTGGGGGATATTTTGTGAGGAAACGGTACAAAAATGTAAAGAACGCAGTCGTACTTAAGTACAAAAATAATGTACCGACAATCACAAAATTTCCAAACATCGGTAATGTGATAAAAAACTGAAAACTAATTATCACTAAAAGGTAGAGTTGAAGTACCAATAGAAATACTATTGCCCGGACACATTTTTGCAGGAAGTAGATAAGCCCCCTCTGCTCTCTATCCCAGAGTCTTAAAAATCCGTCAGCCATTACATTGAGTGCCACAATATAAAATCCAAGGAAAAATGACACGGCTATTATTGGCACTTGAGAGGCCTTCGTCTCCGTATCGAGATTTTCTAGCGCTAAACGTATCAAGGAGAGCAAATCTTCCCCAAGTACCGAACCCCAATTAGCAAAAACCATACCCGCATACGTCTCACCGTAAAAGAAACCAACAACAGTAACAGAAAACAAAAGGAGCGGTACCAAGGCAAGTGGCGCGTAGTAAGAAAATGCTGCAGCAAAATAACCAGCTCCACGCTCAATCCACAACAACACCGCATCATACAAAATATAAAAGAAATTCACAGAAAAAAAGATTACCACTCTATTTTAGAGTACTTACGGACAATTAGCAGCTCGTTTATACCCGGCCGCTTCAGCTTCAGCAATAGTCACAAAGTAGATTTTGTTCTCTTCCTTGATTTGTTTAGCGCCGGGACAGGTTGGCAAATGGTACTTGGTACCGGATTTTGAGGCCACGACAGCCGCGGCTTCCGTCAGTGACAAAGCCTTATCCTGTGTCGGTAATAGCTGCTCATTAGATACCACGTTATGTTTGGACGAACTAGCTGCTCCCACAGCCACTGTAGGCCCTATTACCTCATTTACTGTCACAGACGCGCGACCTAATGTGAACGAAATTACGCCCACAAGCAAAACCAAGGCTCCATAGAACCACTGATCAGTAAGTAGCAAAGACTTGAGTTTTTTGAACATATATCGTATACTCCACCCGTTATATTTCGTTTATTTATTATATACTATGGCAACCAAGAAAGCGGGAGGTACCGCTAAAAACCTGCGTGATTCGCAACCAAAATACCTAGGCATCAAGAAGACAGCAGGACAAGTAGTAGCTACTGGTCACATTATTGTGCGTCAGCGTGGTACTAAAATCGAAGCTGGAAAGGGCGTATTCATCGGCAAGGACCACACTCTCTATGCTGCGGTTCCTGGCACTGTTTCATTCAGAAACATGCGCAAGACTCGTTTCAACGGCAAAACCGTGACCAAGAAAGCTGTCGACGTCATCGCTGCCTAACTACCACTCAATCTAAAAAACCGCTTGGCAAAAGCCAAGCGGTTTTTTATTGTCCTTCTCTACTTATGACCGAGTGATAGTAATAGACTCGATCACGATTGGCTCTACTGGTAAATCGCGTTCATTAGTTGGTGCTAGAGATATAGCGTCGATAATATCCATACCACCAACAATCCGGCCAAAGACTGGGTGTTGTGAGCTTAGTGGTTGCTTATCAAAGTCTAGGTTGGTGTTGTCTGCGACATTAATGAAGAATTGACTACCGCCAGAATTTGGCCCACTGTTCGCCATCGAAATAGTACCGCGGACGTTTGTTAGGTATTCACCAACAATATGTTCATCAGGAATAGCGTATCCAGGACCACCGGTACCATATCGTAGATACTCCTTAGTCTTTGTAATTGGGTCTCCACCTTGAATCATGAATCCAGGAATCACACGGTGAAATTGCACACCGTTATAAAATCCTTCTTCAGCGAGCTTGATAAAGTTCCCTGCCGTAATTGGCATAGTATCCTCAAATAGTTCGAGTTTGAAAGTTCCTTCATTGGTCACTACTTCCGCTACGGAGTTTTTATCATTTGTCATAGCTACTTGATACGCCGCCAACTCATCCAAACTGAGTGGGGCTACGAATTCCTGATTAGTACTAATATCCTTTTCTTCAGACTCTACAGCTTTTTCGTTGCGGTCACCACCTAACCACACCCCAAGTCCTCCTACCAGAAGACCACAGAGAGTAATAAACCCGAGAACAGTAAGTAGATTTTTTTTATCCATACACTATTACTTCGCTACAAC
>CAIMDH010000026.1 GCA_903839715.1 uncultured bacterium | reverse complement strand
TTTCTCACCTCTTCTGGAGTTACTGACCCATCAATGTCGATAAGTGTGCCTTTTGTTCGGAAAAATTCTACTGACCGTTCCGTATGTGCATGATATTCTTCTATCCGCTTCTCTACCGACTTGTGAGTATCTACCACATCACGGGCGCGCGCAACACTTCTCGTTCGTACCTCATCATCACTAATCTCAAGATTGAATACAATATACGACCGACCGAGCCAATCGTGAATTTGATGAAAAAGTTCTGCCTCGTCAGGCTTTTTTGCTACTGCTTCAAAGACGATAAGTTCGTGTTCAAATTCACTTACTAGTGCATGTGACATCCAATATGAAGCCAACCATTCAGGCATCAAATACCCTTCCTCATACGCTTCTTTTACCTTTTTACCAAAATTTGTTTCTTCATGAGCAGCGGCACGAGTTTTGTTACCGTTTGAGTAAAGATGTCCTCCGAAATACTCAAGAATAGCGTGTGCCTGTGTCCCCTTTCCGGACGCGATTTTACCCATCAAAACAATACTTTGAAATTGTGTCTTATAGTCCATACCGTAAGGAGGGTAACAGTTTTTGAGAAGGTACGCAACCGTGTATGGTATGCTACATGGTATGGAAAAAAAGCACATCATTACAATTTCAGGCAAGCCCGGCAGTGGTAAATCTTCTACCGCCGACAAGGTAGCTGATATGCTAAGCTACACTCGCTATTCCTCTGGTGATATGGTTCGTAACCTACTTTCACGCGAACACTTAACCCTCGCTGAATACAACGAGCGCGCGCAGAGTGATCATATTCTAGACGAAAAGATTGACACGATGCTGCGTAATCTTCGTACCAAAAATGACGTGGTAATAGACTCACGACTAGGTTTTTATTGGATACCAGAATCTTTCAAGGTCTACCTTGATCTTGATATTCAAGTTGCGACTGTCCGCATCTTTAAAGATGCCATGAGCAACAACATGCGTACCAAGGGCGGCGAATTTGCCAACTCACTGGACACTGTTGCCAAGCAAGTAAAGACCCGGATGGACACCGAGCAGCGCCGTTTTAAAGACCTCTATGGAGTCGACCCATACAACTCTGAACACTTTGACTTAGTCATTGATACCTCACGACATAGCCCACAAACAGTTGCCCTGACAGTATTTGATACTTACCGTCGCTGGCTCAAAACCACCACCTGGAAACGCGAACACAGCGCTGTCCCCCTCGGCTTCTCTTTTAAAAATCAGTATTAAGGCTCTATTATAAAATCCGCACTTACCGTGCAAGGATCACAAGTTTTGCTACTCGCAGCAATATAACAGCCGGTTGATTACTGGCGCCAACAGTCGTAAACGCAGACTGGGATAACCTGACAGCGATGAGTGGAGGGTGATGACAATGTTATTACAAAAAATCCACCTTATGAAGGTGGATTTTTTGTAATAACAACTGAACTGGGTTATTTGAGAATTTTAGTACTCACGAAGTGACAGCTGTGCATCAACGCGTCTAATGAGGTCAAGGACCACAGACACCACAATGAGTACTGCTGTTCCTCCGATAGCGAGTGCTGCAATACCGGTCGCCGCTTGCATAATAGTCGGAACTACCGCAATAAGACCCAGGAATGACGCACCAACGAGGGTTAGTCGTGTGATGAGACTGCCGAGGTACTCTGAAGTATGTGCTCCTGGGCGAAGGCCTGGGATAAACGCACCATTACGCTGCAGATTTTTTGCAATTGCATCTGGGTCAAACGTTACCGCTGTATAGAAGAAGGTAAAGAGGAAGACCAAGAGGAAGTAGACAGATCCGTACAGCAACTGATTACTAAGGAGAGCTGTTACCGTCTCATTTGCTCCTGCCACCCATGGGATATCAAATGCCGTAAGGATATTGAGTACCATTTGTGGTAGCAACATAATAGAGAGAGCAAAGATGATTGGAATTACTCCAGCCTGATTGAGACGAAGTGGCAGGTAGGAAGAACTTCCTCCATACGTTGCACCACCACGGCTCTGCTTGGCATACGTAATTGGGACTGGACGCTCAGCTTCAGTCATGACGATAACCGCGTAAATAATCGCTAGTGCCACAAAGGCAAAGCCGATATAGAGCGGTAGTTCAGACGGATTGAAACTGAAGAACAATTGACTAGCAGTGGCTGGAAGGCCGGCTACAATACCTGCGAAGATAAGGATAGACATACCATTTCCAATACCATACTCAGTCATCAGTTCACCAATCCACATCAGTAGAATTGAACCAGACACAATCAGTACCACGTTTACAATAAACTCAAAGGTAGAAAGACCAGCGATCACTCCCTGACTTTGCAAGAGGGAAAGAAATCCAAATCCTTGCAAAATAGCGAGCGGTAGCGTGAGCATGCGTCCGTATTGAGTAAACTTAGCACGACCAGCCTCCCCTTCCTCTGTGTACATACTCTTCAGCTGTGGTGACATCACTGTCATCAGCTGCATGATGATAGAAGCTGTAATAAACGGCCCGACACCTAGCATTACAATCGAAAGATTAGCCAACCCACCGCCCGAGAAAATATTCAAGAGGCCGAGGAACTGGTTATTACTAAAGAATTGCTGTAGTACTACTTCATCTACTCCAGGAATTGGTATAGAGGCAAGTAGACGAAACACCACTAGGGCACCGAGAACGAATAGAACACGATTTCGGATAGCCGGCTCGGTAAAGATGAGAGTCAGCTTGTGAAAGAATTTTTGCATATGTGACTCAATATACCTATTAAGAGACTTTTCCGCCAGCAGCTTCAATCTTGGCCTGAGCCGCCTTTGAAACCTGACAGCCTTCGATAGTCACTTTCTTGGTAATTTCACCCGTTGCTAGAATCTTAACCACTGGCGAACGCTTTGCTACTGCTGAGATTACGCCCTTACTGACCAGTGTCTTTGGAGAAACAATCTCTCCTGCTGCAAACGCTGCCTCAATCTTTTTGAGGTTTACTGGCACTGCAAGTACGCGCTCACCATTTACGGTTCGAGAACGATTCTTACCATGACCGCGAAGCTTTGGCAGCTTCTTGATGATGTCTCGCATTTCTGGACGAGTACTATTACCGGTTCTGGCTGTTTGTCCTTTACCGCCACGACCTGAGGTCTTACCACGCTTACCGCCACGACCAATGCGCTTTGTTGTCTTACGAACAGCGGTTGGTTTTAGTTCATGTAGCTGCATACTAGTTTTTCTTTAGAAGTTTAAGCGCTTCGACTGCAGCGCGTGCGTTATTAAGCTTGTTCTTACTACGAGAGAAGATCTTGGCAGTAACATCCTTTACTCCAGCATGCTCAAGTACTGTACGTACTGAAGAACCGGCCACAAGTCCACGACCTGGTGCTGGCATCATCATTACTTCACTTGAAGCGTACTTAGTATGTACATCGTGTGGAATGTGACCTTCTTTGTTCATTGAAACAGTGATCATGTGCTTCTTGGCATCACGAACCGCCTTTTCAATTGCAAGCTGAGTATCCCCCGCCTTACCAATACCCACTCCTACCTTACTTCGCTTGTCACCAATAACCATTGCAACAGAAAAACTGAAACGACGACCACCAGCCATCACACGAGTAACGCGACGGATTGAGATAATTTTTTGATCAAATTCTGGACGAACTCGCTCTGGACGACCACCACGACGTGGGCGGCGCTGATTGCGTCGATCGTTTGCTCCTTGGCTCCGTGCTCCGCGACCGCGTCCGTCAGCTGCTCCTACTCCCGCTGCGGGTGCAGTTGCTTCTGATTCAGACACAGCGGGTGCATCGGGTGAAGTTGTCACTGGTGACACTTCAGCTTCTGGCATGACGCCAGTTGTAGCTTCCTGCTGTTTTGTTTCTGACATGTTTTAGAATTTTTAATTAATGTAATAGCTCTTTAGAATACCAATCCTGCAGCACGGGCTGCATCAGCAAGCGCCGCGATACTTCCTTGGTAACGGAATCCACCACGATCAAAGACTACTTCTTTGACACCGGCTGCTTTAGCTTTTTCGGCTATTACTGTTCCTACTGCTACAGCTTTCTCTGTGAGTGTACCGCTCTTTTGTGAACGAGTATCAGCTGCCGCGAGAGTCTTACCTACCATATCATTAATGAGTTGTGCGTACACAAAACGATTACTACGGTAGATTGCAAGACGAGGTCGCTCGGCTGTACCTGTGACCTTAGCACGAATTCGATTGTGGCGAACCACGCGCTTAGTTTGTTTGTACTGTGTTTTTTCCATATTTCAGTTTGAATTACGGGCCTACGCAGCCTTCTTACCTTGTTTGCGAATAATAAACTCTCCTCGATACCGAATACCCTTACCCTTGTATGGTTCTGGCTTCTTCACTTTGCGTACATTTGCAGCAAACTGTCCAAGTAGATCCTTGTCAAAACTGGTAAGTGTTACGACTGACTTCTCGACGAGCGCAGTAACTCCGGCAGGAATCTCTAGTGCTACAGGGTGAGAGAATCCGACACTGAGATTGAGGTGTGTACCCTTTACCTCAGCACGGTATCCCACTCCTTCAATTTCGAGAATCTTTACAAATCCTTCAGTTACGCCTTTGATCATATTGCGTGCATGTGCAGCATATGTACCCCAAAGTGCTGGTGCATCTGCAGTAGTACCTGGTGTGACAATTACTTTACCTTCCTCAATACTGATAGTTACATCAGGCTTGATCGCTCGTGTGAGTGTTCCTTTTGAGCCGGCTACTGTAAGTAGACCATTATCACAAGTTACTGTGACACCGGTTGGAATGGTTATTGGTTGTTTTCCTAAGCGACTCATATTACCAGATGATAAAGAGCTGTTCACCACCTACATTTTGTGTGCGAGCTTCCTCATTGGTGAGGATGCCAGCTGGTGTAGAGAGGATCATATGCCCTGAACCGAATTTAACGGGATGGATATCTGCGACCTTTGTGTACAAACGGCGACCCGGCTTTGAAACACGCTTCACACCGTTGATACGATGCTTACCGCCCTCATACTTGAGTGTTACCGCTAATGACTTTTGAACCTTATCTTTCTTTCCTTGTTGTTCTGCTTTCTCAATGTAGCCAGCTGCTACAAGCTTATCTGCGATTGCATGTCGAAGCTTTGAGTACGGTACAAGAATCTCTTTCTTGCCTACCGCACCTGCATTCTTCAGACGAATGATGAAATCGCCAATTGTATCTCCTACCATGATGATTTCGTTACGCCTGGTATATGTCCTTCATGTGCGAGCTCGCGGAAGCAAATACGACAGAGATCAAAGTCTCGCATATAGCCACGCTTACGTGCACATAGCTTGCATCGTCGTACGACTTGGCAAGCATACTTTGGTTCGCGCATTGAACGCAAAATGACTGATTTTCGTGCCACAGTATGTATGTTATGTGTCAGGAGCATAGGTTGATACGTCACAAAATGTAACAACATCAACCTAAGTCCAGGGGTGGAATAGTATTACGTAGTTTAGTCGTAACTTATTCCCTAATAATCGCCCAGTCACTATGTGACCAAGCAGCGTTGCAGAGTCTTTTTGAGACTTTTTCTACAAATCGCCTTGCCGCCAAGAGTACCAAATTATGGCCTAAAGTCAAGAGAAAAGCCCTTCCGTATAAATGGAAGGGCTTTTGGCAGAAATCAGGCAAGAGCAGGATTTCAAATGCTGTTTCTTTTGATGTACGGACGCTTGGGGCGCGGCTCCTTTTTGTCGGCAATTTGATGCCAATTTGCTGGAAATTGAATTTCTGTCCTGCCGCCAGGTCGAGAAATTCGTATGACTTTTGAGTCGTACTCATTTGTCACTGCCTGACTGGCAGACTTTTTGCACCGCGCTGCATAGATGGTAAACACATTTTCGACCGTCTGAGAACATGAAAGTTTGCGTACGGTTGTCATAACCATCCTTTCAAAGTAATGTGCGGAAAATTCCAATCAGTATCAAACCATATTTGAAAACAAAGTCAACGAAAATCCGACTAAAGTACAGCACTTTATAGAATAGTCATGACTTTTGTATATAGTGCTGTATTTTAGTCACTTTTGTACCTTATGTCGGTTTTTGTTATGAAGATTTGTGACAAAGAAAAACCCGGACAGTCATTAGCTGTACGACGGGTTTTTACTCCACATTGTGTGGAGTATTGCTCTAGGCCTTCAGTATGTAGTCAACCCAGTCACGAATCACCCCTTCAGAAAAAGCGCGCTGAGCTTCCTTGATTCGCTCGTCCTCTTCAAGTTCAAGCCTGAGTGCAGTCGCGATAAGCATCGCGTAGTAACGCTCAAGGTAGGCATCACTCTTTTCAATTGACGCAAAAACAGGGTGAGTGTTGTTGATCGTGATACACGACCCTAAGCGATTAAACCAGTACATGCGCTCACCGGTGTCGGTGAAGTTCATGTGGAAACCGGTTGAATGACCTCGCACCGTCTGCCTGTAACCGCCTTCAGGACCAATCACCACACCGGGGTGGTGTTGTGAGTGGTCACGTGTTGCCTTATTACTAGCACTGCGATCTTTGCTGCTTTCGGCACCCTTCTGACCACTGATCGCCTTACCGTACATTTCCTGACCAGTCAGCGTTTTCTTCGGCACATCTGCATGTCCTTTGCCGATTGACCCATACTCAGCTTGTGCCAAGATGGCAGCAAATGGCGAGTTAGGACCGAGGATTGAGGACTTGAGGCGCTCAATGACCGCTAACCCAATCGCTTGGTAACGATTGGCTTTGCGATTACGCTTTTCATCTTCATGATACTTCCGACCTACTTCTTGGTACCACTCGTCAACGGCAACCGCAAGTGCGAACAGGGCATCGTTTTCTGAAAAACCCTTACGGTTCGTCAGGAGTTGGAGATTTCCTCCAACCAACTCGCCCTGAAACAGTTTCGAGTTGAGTGCTGCTTTTGTCGACTCACTGACACAGCCGTAGAAGACTTTTGTCAGATAGAGCTTGTTGTACGGCACTCGACTTGGATTGTCGCCGGCACCAACATCAATCCGATGCGGACCAACATACCCGATTGGTGCAAGGTAAAACCTCACCGTCACCTTACCCACGTCCGGGTATGTCCGCGTCCACTCAGGCAATGGCTTGCCTTGGTAGAGCTTAGCCTTAAACGTGGACTCCTTCTCAGCACCACCCTCAATCACCTTGACGGTGATTTTTGTGTCGAGCTCAACGAGCTTCTTGCCGTAGGCAGACTGCACTTCGTCTTGCAGGGTATCGATGTCGAGCCGGCGCTTCTGCTTGTCTTCTGTGAGACCAGTCAGAAATACACCAGTACGCCACCACACAATTTCCGTTTTACGGGGACGAACGCCAGGAGTCCGATTGTCGCCATGGAAAAGGTAGTTAACCTCTTCCTCGACAATCGGATACCCACCGCTTGCTACCGAAAAAAGTTTGGTGCGATTGAAGTGGTACGACCGATAACGACTACCCGTGGGGGCGGTCAAAAAACGGAAGTCCTCTGAAATCGAAAGTGGCGAAGCGAGACCGATACCAAACCGGCCAAACTTGTCACTTTTTTTGGTAGAGTGACCAAAAGTCTTCACCGCCGCTTCAAAAGTCAGGGCGGTAAGGCCAGGACCGTTGTCGAAGTAGGAGAGCGTACCCCGATCAAAATCGATTAATATTTCGATCTTTGTCGCCCCGCCAAAATCCACGTCGATGGAGTTCTGAATAAGCTCCTTCAATACCGCGGATACAGTGGGGTATTCTTTGACCATGTTGTAAAGCGCACCACCAGGATGATTGCTTCCAAAAATCACTCGTTGTGTCATGTTATAGCTCCTTCGCTGTTGCTGTTGCTGTTTACTGGTTGTTGTACGCTTTACTGCTGCAAAGACGTGCCAACAAGTTTTTGAGGTCGAAAATGTTCTGCTGCCCAACCACAGTACGTAGCTGGTCACGAACTTCTTCAGGAACTTCACGATCCGTATAGAACCGAGCAAAATCCAAGAGGTTGAGTGTCAGCCCTTTGAATCGTTCGTCGCGTCGCATAGACTTGTTTGCTGTTTGTGGCGAAACATTGGTAGACGAAACCGTTTTCGTGGCAACTGTACCAGGCATTGTGCCAGACACTTCTACCACCAACGGAACATCTTTTATCGCAACCAGTTTCGGTACCAACAGCAACTTCTCCGCCAGTTCTTGCTGATAGGCATCAACGATGTCTTGCAGCTGAGCTTCACGCTCAGCCGAAAAACCACGTGCACCACGCAAGAGTGCAAGCAGGTGACCGGGATACTCTTCGCAACCAACCAATTTAGCCATATCTTCCAGAGTCATCACTCGAAATGTCAAGAGTCGGCTGACGTCCTGAAGTAATCGCGGGAGCTGGGTGATTTCACTCACCCGATACCCGAGATAATCGAGATAGTACCGTAGTCCAATCATCGACATCCCGATTGGAATATTTGCACCAGTGATCCATCGGCGAACAGTATTTTCCTCGACACAAAGGATTTGTGCCAAGATGCGTCGCTTTTCGAGGAGATCGTCGTGACCAATCCGACTTATGAAGTCGGTAAAGCATTGGAGGGTGCTGCCTTCTGTTTTCATCATTTTCCTCCTTGAACAGTAATGGGATATGCTTCGCGTGCTCGCCAGCCACGCATATAAAGCATAGGATTGACAAGTATAACGATTTGTTGAGCTTGTGGCACATTGCCTCCTCGCCAATCACTCAAAGAGAATGTGACGCTGTCTTTTGGCGTCAAATCGCCAGCATTTTGCTTCGGATACACGACCGCGTACGCGTCGCACACTTTTGCCACACATCCTTCCACAAGTGTGGAGGGATCATGACCGCCATAAATAAGTTTCTTCATAACAATCCTTCTTTGCTGTTGCTGAAAGCCTTGAGTTTTCAAGGTACGGTTGATTAGTGGGGTT
>CAIMDH010000025.1 GCA_903839715.1 uncultured bacterium | reverse complement strand
TTTCAGTTAACTGAAAGGTTTTTCTAGTACTTCAGTTGATGGAGCATGAGGGTGTTTAAAGTCCTAGTATTTTCCGTAGGACAACATCTACTTTGGTCAAAGTCTCTTCTTCTAGTCTACCGATTGAGCCTAGAACAATTTTTTTATCTAGAGTAGCTATTTTGTCACAGATGATTTCTGAAGTAACCTTGAGGCCATTATTTTTTGTAGGAACTACAGGGATGCCAACAGTTTTAGTTTTGGAAGTGATAAAAACTACGATTATATCACTAGTCTTACTACCCTTAGATAAAATTAAAGCTGGGCGAATTTTTTGCCCTGAGAGATTAGAAAAGGGAAATGGAATAAGAACAATATCACCACGCTTAGGCATACTTTTTCTTTAAATCAGATTCAGAATACATATCAGGTTCATCTTTGAGAAAATCAAAACTGTTGGAGTAGGTGTTCACATTAGTGATATCACTTACATCAGCCCTGAAGTGAGTAGGAAACTTTACAAGAACAGCCTCGGGAGAATCGTGACGACCAAGTACAAAATTAGCCCCTTCGCCAACTACAGCATCAAGGAGGTCTGAGATTCTTTTACGAGCTTCGGTGGTAGAAATAATTTTCATATGGATATTGTACATTTTGTACAAATATGCGCAAGTCCGTATATAGATGAATCTTCTTCAGAATTATATTAGTAATGTACTCCAATCGATTGGAAGGTAGTAAAGAGATGAGTATGGTAAATCACAATTGAAAGACCAACTCTATTTAGATGGTTGTAAAATAATAACAAAAACGCTGAGGACCGAAGGGTCTCCAGCGTTTTACGCGCCTAAGGGAGGTCGAACCTCCCTTAGGGTTTACATGTTCTCTCTGGTTAGAAAAGACTCTCTACCACTGCCTTCACGTTTCCGCCGTCAGCTTGACCTTGAAGTTTTTTCATCACGGCGCCGACGAGGACACCAAGCTTTGACTTGTCTGTGACACCGAGTTCCGCCTTTACTGCTTCGGCGATCGGACGAATTTGGTCTTGACTCATGAGGGTGGGAAGGTAAGCCTCAAGGACAGCCAACTCTGCCTTTTCTGGCTCGGCGAGCTCAGGGCGATTAGCTGCTTCATACTGCACAATCGACTCCTTACGCTGCTTAGCAAGACGCTTGATGACTGCGAGCACCTCTTCATCTTTGAGTTCGTCCTGGGGGGTGCGAGAGGTAGCAACGAGCTCATTGGTACAGGCGGTCATGATACTTCGGACGGTACGCAAACGTACTTCGTCTTTAGCTTTCATGGCCTCTTTTAAAGTAACGCGCAAATCAGTGTGTATAGACATAATTACAATAGTTATAAGGGTATACTAGCACATTTAGGCATATTTTTTCTATGGTAAACTTACAGCCATGGAATACATACTTATCGCGCTTTTGCTTGCTATCTTTGTCTTACATATCTACGTTTTCTTTATTCGCCCTGAAAAGAAAAACGGAAAAGATCAAAGTATGCTCATGATGCAGCAGCAGATTCAGGAGTTGTCACGGGCTATGCGTGAACAAATGAGTGAGAGTAATCGACTCGTGCAAGAGGGGAGTCGCATGCAGTTTCGCGAGAGTAAAGAACTGATGCAGGGAATCAATAAAGAAGTAAATGAGCAGATTCGTGAGATTCAAGAAAGTATTAATGAAAAATTGCTCGGTGTGCAAAAGCATGTCTCGGAAGTGAGTGAAAGTAGTAAGCAAGTGTTTACCATTGCGGAGCAGTTGCAAAATCTGGAGAAGGTCCTCAAGCACCAAAAGCAGCGCGGCAATCTCGGCGAAGCTTCACTCCAGCTCGCACTCGAAAATATCTTGCCAGCTGGAGCTTACAAATTTCAGTACCAGTTTGATGGTGGTGAAACAGTCGATGCGGTGATTATTACCAAAGACGGCATGATACCGGTTGATGCCAAATTCTCACTCGACAATTACCGTCGTCTGGTGGACGAGACAGATGAAGCTAAGCGCGAGGAATTAGAAAAAGATTTTAAGAACGACCTCAAGAAGCGAATTGATGAAACTGCAAAATACATCCGTCCTAAAGATGGTACTTTGCCGTTTGCCTTCATGTATATTCCTGCTGAGGCTATTTACTACGACTTGCTTGTAAACGAAGTAGGGTCAGTTAAGGCGAATACTCGTTCACTCATTGATTACGCCTATCGTGATAAAAATGTGATTATCGTGTCACCAACCACTTTTGCAGCATACTTGCAGTCGGTACTGTATGGATTTCGCGCTTTTAAGGTCGAGGAAGGCGCAAAGGAAATTCAGGCAAATGTGGAGAAACTTTCACGACACTTGGCTGCATACACTCAATTTTTTGAAAAAGTTGGTCTTAGTCTTGGTACAACGGTGAATCATTACACAATGGCTAGTCGGGAGCTCGGCAAAGTCGATAAGGATATTTTAAAAATTACCGGAGAAAACAACGACTATGAGGTAATGACCCTAGATAAGCCACAGAAAGGAGAGGAGTAATTGTGCAGTTTTTGGTATAGTTTACCTATTATGGATTTTGAAAAAGGTGCGTCTCCACAGAAAGAAGAAGTATCAGAACTAGAAAAGCACCAAAATGATTTTCTGTCACAACTTTCTCGGGGGTATGTTGATGATGCTCTCGAAACCGCAGAAAGATTTCAACTCAGTCAAGAATTTCTGCAAAGTGAAGAAGTTCAAGAAAAGATCCGAGAAAGATTTTTCTACCTACTACATCAAAGATACATTGACCTTGCAATAGATATCATTGAAAAATTTAAGGTAAGTCAAGAATTTATTCAAGCAATAGCCCAAGAAGGATTCCTCTACCTACTTTCA
>CAIMDH010000024.1 GCA_903839715.1 uncultured bacterium | reverse complement strand
CCATTGTTGCGAAAAATCTGTGGTTCACAAGATGAGGGCCAACCAAATCCGGCGTCAAGCGATTACCCGCGTTTCCGCACAGATCCGGCAACCGGTACTTGCCCCGCAAGGCGGCAACACGCTTGACACTAGAGCCGTGGGCAGCAATACCGCGCGACGAGGACGCGGATGCGGCCATGGCCGCGGCAAGCACGATCAAGCCTGGTGGCAACCACACAAGTCGAGTCTTATGTTTGAACTCGTCGTCCTTGTCACTCAAGCTGGCCAATCCTCGGGCAATATGTACTTCACTCAATGGAAGATAGGGTGTTTTTATGGCCCTGCAAGTGGTGGCATAACCAAAGTATTGAGTTACATACAAAGTTAATAAATTATGATATCTTACAAAGTTTTCCCGGTCTTGTTTTTCCTGCCTACATGCTTCGATATCATTGGTTAACTTTTCAAACATATTTCGTACTGCTGCACGTGTTGGACATAGTCTCGCTCCGATGGTGCCTAGAGTTTGATCTGGCAGCCATAGTGAATTAATCTCCTTTATACCAACGTTCGGTGTATAAGGTTTTACAAGTGTTTTCATCGCCGCAAGATAGAAATCAAGTAGATTCTTATTCCAGACGGAGGTGTAGAATATTCTGACATTTGCCAAGTGGTGCGACTCACCTGTCACAGATGATGCAATTGCTGCATCGCCTGATACTTTATGAACTCGGGACCATAATAATGAACTTATCTTGGCTAAAGTAACGCGATCTCCCGGACACATTTCGCTCATTATTTTTTTTGCATTCCTTGTCAATTCACTCTTGCTTGATATGAAAAGCCTAATTGTCTTCTTTTTGGTCGCGCGCTCGCCAAGTATCCTCTGAACCAGTGGAACCATATCGACAAGAAGTGGTAGATCAAGGAATTCTGCTTGTGCTCTCAATTGCTCTGGAGTTCCAGTTAAGTCTGTTGCATAAGTTGGCCGTATTGCTTTGATTCTCCAACATGCATTCATAGACTTAGTTTCTAGTCCGTTTGACGCCTCAGAGTTAGTATTACTTTTGCATATCAGTATGCAAAGGTCACTAATTTGGCTATTCACTTGTGCATATGAAATTTCTGTTGCAGCGGCTCTTTCCTGCCCACTTCCTGTCCAGAACATGATGTTCAGAAAAAGTATAGATTCTGCGTCCCAATATTGTGCACTAGTCCATGATTCGGTTGCTAGCAGAACCGTGGCGGCGGATTTTAATCTTTCAAGCAGATTAAAAGACTCTCCTTCGGTCAAACAGTCATAGGTCCAGTGAAACACCTGGTTTCCTTTGGTCATGTAGCGCGCTTTAGCAATAGCAAGTTTTGCTACTGAACCTGGGTCTCGCTTGTCGGTTTGGCAATCAAGTGTGCTGAGAACTACCCCATCTTCTTCATCTTCTTCATCTTCATCAGGGCTCAGATCACTTTGAATTTTGGCTTTTTGCTGCGATTTAGATCCAGTCCTTGTTCTAATTACATTCGTTTCACCCCACGCTCTGAAAGGATCATCTTCATCAGTCGGAGTGCGGTCTAACACACAATCTTCAAACTCAAATCTTCCACCCACCCAACCGTGTCCACCACCACCACCCCTTCCTCCGCCATCCCGTTCTACCCAGTCCAAATGCTCCCATGCCTTTTGAAGAAAACGATATAGAGCGACTTGATCCCTACTGAGGGAGTCCTTTTCTCTCTTCGTTGCCTTTGGTAGGTCCGGCAAAACCACTGACTCAAGAGCTACAGAAAAGTAAATTGGCTCCAGTTCAACAGGCATCTCGTGCAACAAGTGTTGCCATTTTTTTTCCGCAATTCGTCGAAGTGCGAGTGCAGCACCAGAGACAGAGTCCGGCGACAATTTCCATTCCGCTGGGCCTACTTCATAGTCTTCAACTGTTGAATACTCGCGCAGTGCGGAAATATATGCAAGAAGCAAGTGCGCACTAAGGAGGATAAATTTATCACCTTCAACACCTGGTGGTAGCGGTATACATAAAGTCGAGTAAAAGGGGAAACTCGTACTATCACTGCCCATTATTGGATTGTGTCTCGAACTGTTGGTCTTTTTTAAAAAATCTTTTCCAACTTTTTCAGCTAATATAACTTCGTTTTGGCATATCCAATTTAATACTGGACGCCAATTCTCCATCCCAAGTGTTTGAACGTCTTCATGCCAAGCTGGTGGGACTCGATCTAATATTGTGAGCACACGCTGGGCGGCCACAGGAAGAGATATAAGATGATAGTGGGCCGTGATTAACCATAAAATCTCACGCACAACATCTTGATCAATATCATCATCACTGGCAGCCTCCAGCAAAGCTGAAATCGCCTCGCTTTCGCTTGATAGTTCCGCTTTTGCATTCATGCTAATTTCTCGCTTTTCATGTTGTCATAAGAGCTATCTGTCGATGTTTCATCATTGATCTGTATATCTTCATCTGTTTGAACATGTAGAGACCGATCATCTATTCCGTAAATTTTTGATATATAGCTAGAAATCGGAAATTTTAGATCTAAATATTTTTTTGGTGGAGTCCATTTTTTTAAATCAAACGCTTTTTGAGCCACCGTGTTTACAGTCGTTCTCTCGCCAAAGTGAACTCCATACACTAGTGGGAAATAGATGTATTCCCAAACAAACCTCTCTTGAATTTCATTATCTGAAATATCGAACAGTTCTACGCACCAAATTTTTACACTTGGATTCAAAGTCGCCTTTGCTGCAAGCAAAAGACGATAGCATCCAATGCACTGAATTTTTGCTCCAACCTTTATGACGATAACAGGATAAAAATCAAAAATTTTTTTAAAATTTTGATCCAAATCCATGGCGAGTGCGGGAAGCCTCATTGGTCGGATATTTAGTTCGCTCTTGATGCACTGCACAGCTTTGTGCGTATCATAAATTTTTGAGAGCTCAATCTGGGCTAGTCTCGGCGCCTTTTCCAGTGTTTCGGAGGCTAAGTTTTTTTTCGATATTTTTTTGATCTTATTTTTTTGATCAAATCCAACGATTGTTTCTTCTGTCATTTTCTTATGCTCCTTGCGCTAGAAGCATCAGTGTATTTTCAAACTTGAATATTTCGAAGAAAAAATTGCATTGACTCTAATCTTTTAGTGACAATCTTCTAGGATCTCACACAGACGAACATGAACTAATATTTTTTGTTTATTGATCTTTTAAATTAATTAAAT